>JAYUHT010000518.1:0-23738 GCA_043766725.1 Burkholderiales bacterium
TCGGCCAGCAGCCGCGCGCAATAGGGGCCGGCCAGCATGATGGAAAAATCGAGCACGCGCAGGCCGTGCAGGGCGCGCGCTGGCGCTGGGTTGGCAGGCATGGCGTTCATGCGCTCATCGTGCATCACGGGCCGGCTGGTGGCGTGGCGCAGGCTGCACAGCTGCTGTGCCGGGGCCGTGCCGGGCAAATTCAACCCGCCGCCAAGTGCTCGCCGGCAAACTCCAGAAACACCCGCACCCGCGCGCTCAAATGCCGCCGGCTGGGGTAGACGGCATAGATCGGCTCGCGCTCCAGTTCGTGCGCATCGAGCAGCGTGACCAGCGCGCCGCTGTGCAGCTCGCCCGCGATGTGATAGTCGGCCAGCCGGGCAATGCCCAGGCCTTGCACGGCCAACGCGCACAGCAAGTCGCCATTGTTGGCCGCGACCAGCGCGCGCAGCTCGTGCGTCTGAACCTGCTCGCCCACGCGCAGCGGCCAGCGGCTGCGAAACGAGCCGGGCAGGAAGTTCAAACAGGTGTGCTGCGCCAGGTCAGCCGGCGTGGTGGGCATGCCACAACGTTTGAGGTAAGCCGGCGCCGCACACAGGCGCCAGCGCGCCACGGTGATGCGCCGCGCCACCAGGGTCGAATCGGGAATCGGGCCGCTCTGAAAGGAAATGTCGATTTGCTGCTCGAACAGATCGGGCGGCGTGGCCGCGGTGACGAACTCCACCCTCAGGCCGGCATGCCGTGCCAGAAAGGCCGGCATCAGCGGCGCCAGGCGCTGGCGCGCGAAGGCCGGCGTGCTGCTCAGGCGCAACACGCCGGTGGCTTCACTGGCCGCCGGGCCGACGCTGGCCTCGGCCTCTTCCAGCGCCGTCATCACCTTCTGCGCCGCGGCCAGGAATTGCTCGCCTTCTTGGGTGAGTTGCAAGACGCGCGAGGTGCGGTGGAACAGGCGCACGCCCAGCCGGTCTTCCAGCCGCTGGATCACCTTGCTGATGGTGGAAGGGTCGAGGTCGAGCGAGCGCGCGGCGGCCGAAAAGCTCGCCACTTCGGTGACGCGAAGAAAGAAGCCGAGTTCGCGGATGCGGTCGTTCATGGGGTGGCAGTGTAGTGAGCAGGCCCCGTCCGGCGGGCTTGCGTCGGCAGCCCTGGGAACTCCGGGCATTCCGCCGTCGGCATGGCGAACAAGCCGGAAAAGGAATGCAGAAAATCATGGGGCATGGGGTGGCGCTTGATTGGCAGGCGAATGCGCAGCATCCACCTCAGCCCAGAACGCCAGCGCCGCGGCATTGAAGGCCTGCGGCGCTTCAAGCTGCGGCACATGGCCGCATCGTTCGAACACCTGCAGCCGCGCGTTGGGCAGCAGGCGCTGCAACTGTTCGCCCTGGGCCACGGGCAGCAACTTGTCTTCGCGCCCCCAACAGATGAGCGTGGGCTGTTGCACGCCGGGCAGCGCGGCATGCAGGGCGGCGAGCTGGTCTTTGGGGAAACCGCCGATGCCCAGAAAGCCGCGCAGCGTGCGCAAGAAGGCGGCCTGTGCACCGGGCTGTTTGGCGTCTGCCAGCTTTTCATCAATGCGTTCTTCTTCCAGCAGGCCTGAGTTGAAGTAGGCCTCGCGCCACAACATCTTCAAGGCCGGGCGCAGCGGCAGGGTGAGCAGTTCGCCCAGCAGCGGCACGGTGGCCAGGCGGAAGTTGATGAAGGTTTCGCGGCCCACGCCGGCCGGGTCTACCAACAACAGCGACGCCACTTGCTGCGGCGCGGCCAGCGCGCATTCAAGCGCCACGCGCCCACCCAAAGAATTGCCGGCCATGTGCACCGGCCCCAGGTTCAAGGCCTGCGTGAATTGCAAGGTAAATTCGGCCAGGCGGCGCAGGCTGTAGCTTTCATTCGCCGGCTTGGCCGTGGCGCCTGCGCCCAGCATGTCGAGCGCAAACACACGGTGGTTCTGGCTGAAGACGCTGATGCTGTGGTTCCATTCGGTGACGGAACAACCGATGCCGTGCAGCAGCAACACCGGCGAGCCGCTGTGGCCCGCCGCCCAGTAGCGGGTGCGCAGGCCGCCCAGATCAAGCCATTGGTCAGGGACGTGCTGCATGGTGGGGGTGGGGTTTCAATTCGGTGGTGGTAGGTTCAGCGCCGCACCGGCTGGCGCACGCGCGGCCTGCGCTTGCGCCCGGGCATGGCAGCCTTCAACGTGATCATTCACCAGGCCCATGGCCTGCATGAAAGCGTACACGGTGGTGGGACCCACAAAACGCCAGCCGCGTTTCTTCAGGTCTTTGGACATGGCTAATGATTCAGGTGAGCTGGGCATCGCGCGCAGCACCTTCCAGGTCAACCGCGCCGGCCGCGACCCGGGCTTGGGCTCAAAACGCCAGGCATAGGCGGCCAGCGAGCCAAACTCGCGTTTCAGTTCGAGCACGCGCTGGGCGTTGTTGATCGTGGCTTCGATCTTGCCGCGGTGGCGCACGATGCCGGCATCACCCAGCAAGCGCTGTACATCGGCCGCGGTGTAGCGGGCCACGCGCTCGGCGTCGAAGTGATCAAACGCGCGGCGAAAGTTTTCACGCTTGTTCAGAATGGTCAACCAGCTCAGGCCCGCCTGAAAGCCTTCCAGGCAGAGCTTCTCGAACAGGCGCCGCTCGTCAGTAACCGGCCAGCCCCACTCTTCGTCGTGGTAGCGGCGGTAGTCCGGCGTGGCCTGGCACCAGGCGCAGCGCAGCCGGCCGTCGTCTTCAGCGGCAAACAGGCCGGTGGGGGTGTTCATGGGGGAAGCGCGGCGTCGTCAATGTGACGGCCAGTGTGCCAGCAGGGGTGTCAGCACGTGCGAGGGTGCGCGGGTGCGCCGCCCTGGGCGCACCCGCGCACCCGTGTCTCCGACAATGAATCCATGACTGACACGACAACTTCAAAACTGCCGGTGCTGATTGCCGGTGGCGGCATTGGCGGCATGGCGCTGGCGCTCACCCTGCATGCCATCGGCGTGCCCTGTGTGGTGTTCGAGGCCGTGCCCGATTTGCAGCCCCTGGGCGTAGGCATCAACTTGCAGCCCAATGCCGTGCGCGAGTTGGTTGACCTGGGGTTGGATCAGCAGGTGCTCGACACCATCGGCATCCAGGCGCGCGAATGGGCGCTGGTGGGCCGCAACGGCAACGACGTTTATGCCGAGCCGCGCGGCCTGCTGGCCGGCTACCGCTGGCCGCAGTACGCGGTGCATCGGGGTCAGCTGCAGATGCTGCTGCTGAACACCGTGCGCCAGCGCCTCGGGCCGGATGCGGTGCGCCTGGGCCATCGCGTCAGCGGCTACTTGCAACACGAGCAGGGCGTCACCGCGTTGATTGACACCCGTGACGGTGAGCACCTGCAAGCCCACGGCCGGCTGCTGGTGGCCGCCGACGGCCTGCACTCTGCCGTGCGCGCGCAGATGTACCCCAACGAGCCGCCCATTCAGTGGGGTGGCGCGATCATGTGGCGCGGCACCACGCCCGGCGTGCCCATCCGCAGCGGCGCCAGCTTCGTCGGCCTGGGCTCGATGCGCCACCGCGTGGTGCTCTACCCCATCTCGGCGCCGGCGCCTGATACGGGCTTGGCCACCATCAACTGGATCGCCGAGATCACGGTGAACAACGCCCAGGGCTGGCCCAAGGGCGACTGGAACCAGCGCGTTGCGCTGCGCGACTTCAGCCACCACTTCGACGGCTGGAACTACGGCTGGCTCGATGTGCCGGCCATGCTGCGCGGCGCGGGCGAAATCTTCGAGTACCCCATGATCGACCGCGACCCAGTGCCCACCTGGGTGGATGGCCGCGTGGCGCTGCTGGGCGACGCGGCGCATGTGATGTATCCGGTGGGCTCCAACGGCGCCAGCCAGGCCATCGTGGATGCGCGCGTGCTCGGCGCGGCACTGGTCGAGCATGGCGTCACGCCCGCGGCGCTGCAAGGCTACGACCAGCGCTTGTGTGCCGACGTTTCGGCCCTGGTGCTGCGCAACCGCGGCGCGGGGCCCTTCGGCCTGCTGGGCCTGGTGGACGAGCGCCGCGGCGGCGTGTTCGACGACATCGACACCGTCATTCCCGCCGCCGAGCGCGCGGCCTTCATGGCGCGCTACAAGGCCGCGGCCGGGTTCGCCGTGGAAACGCTCAATGCCGCGCCGCCCACCATCGCGCCGGGGGCGCGGGTGCGAGGGATGAGTTAATGTTTGGCATCAGCCGTTTTGCGAGCATCGGCACGCTGGCCACGCCCCCACGCCAAGCACCGGCGCCACCGTGGCCCGCAACCCGCGTTGTGGCATGCTCGTGCGTCGCCACGAAGCCCGAATCCGAGGGCGGCGTAAATCGCATGGAGAACGAATGCACTCAAAGTCCAAAGTCGGCGCCTTCATCCTCATTCTTCTGGGCGTGTTGTTCTTGCTCGCCAACTTCGGGTTGATATCCAGGCTCGGCCCGCTTTTCGCGCAGTGGTGGCCGCTGATCCTGATTGCGGTCGGTGCCTCGCTGCTATTGCGCAAGTAGATAAAACGATTTAGGTCACTTGCTACTGCGGTGCAGTCGACGGGCAATTCGTTGGCCTGCCAGAGTCGGCGACGGCAGGCAACGGTCTCCAGGCAACCAGGCAAGACCTGACCTAGACCTGACTTAGACCTGACCAAGACCTGACCCAATTTTCTGCTTTGTTCTGATTTGTTCCTCTGCGAGGATTGCCTTACCACGTAAGCCAGTCTACACTGCGGGACTTGTGAATTCGTAAAGCGCCGCCATGACGACACTGCTTGTTTCCTCGAAAGGCCAGATCGTTCTGCCCGCTGCCCTGCGCCGCCGATTGGGCATGGTTGCTGGCGCGAGGCTCGAAGTGCTTGAGGAGGCTGATGGCCTGAAGCTGCGCGCCGTGCGGCCCGTGGCGCAGCAAGCCGATGTGGCGGCCCTGGCCGGCATGGTGAAGGCACCGGCACGCGGTGTGCCGCGGCGCCTGCAAGACTTCGATGCGGCGGCGATGTTGGCGCGCGTGCGCCGCACCAAGCCGTGAAGGCGCTGGACACCAACGTCCTGGCCCGTTTCTTCATCGCCGATGCCGACGATGAGCAGGCCGCCCGGCAACGCCCCGCTGCGGTGGCCGCGCTGGCGCAGCGCGCTTTCGTTTCGGTGACGGTGCTGCTTGAACTCGAATGGGTCATGCGCGGGTTCTACGGCCTGCCGCAGCGCGAGTTTTCACGCGTGCTGCGGGCCTTGGCCGGCATCGAACACATCACCGTTGAAGACCGCG
Organism: Burkholderiales bacterium; assembly: GCA_043766725.1. Lineage (GTDB taxonomy): Bacteria > Pseudomonadota > Gammaproteobacteria > Burkholderiales > Burkholderiaceae_C > Rubrivivax. The sequence goes on from JAYUHT010000518.1 coordinate 5,248, forward strand.
ACGCTGTGCTGTTGGCGCTTGATGCGTTCGACAAGAGCCTTGATTTCGCCGATGCGTTGCATGTGGGGCGTGCTGCGCGTGCGACTGAATTTTTAACGTTTGACAAGAGGCTGGCAAAGCGCGCGAAGAGCCTTGCGCTGGCGGTGCCGGTGGAGTTGTTGGTTTGACAATTGGAGGCTGGTATAGGTTCCGCAGGGCGCGCTGAATGAATGGCTGTAAGGGACGCGTTGCGCAGTTCAAATCTCGAAGAGGATTGGCCAAACGCGCTGACTTGCTCAGTCACCGTCCAACCGACGAAGTGCCTGGTACTTCACGCCGCCTGAATCACAGGCAGACTTTGCTTTATTGCGGCGATCAATGCTGGCGCCCTATCGTTCCTCAAGACCCTCGTCAACCAACTTTCGAAGTCCTTCCGCTTGGACGTCTTCAAGTGTTGAGCGGCCAATGCCAATAGCGCTTTGTTGTCGTAGTTGGCCAGCAGCAAAGGGAGGTCATCCGTTTCAAAGGCCATTTTGATGCGGGACCTTGCCATCTTAGAAATGCTCGAAATGTCTAACGAGACTGTCTGACGTTGATACTCCGCGGCGATGTCTACGACGCTATTCGCGCTGCTGAGATCGATTTTTTTCAGAAACCGATCTATCCGACGTCGACAGTAGCGCGCAACCACGGCTTCAATCGCAGACTCTGAATTCAACGTCTCGAAAATCGCCTTCTTCAAGTTGACTAGTCGCGCTTCAAGCTCGGCGCCGACAAGTCCCTCGCCTTCAGCAATTGCTCGACTGACGGCAGGCAGAAGCACGACATTTTCGATCTCCGAGACTGACAACGTGACAACGCCCAGCTCTTGCAAGTACTTGATGTCATCGGGCGCATAGTCATCTGCGTCAACAATCCCAGAGCAGGTAACACGGGTCAACGCCTGATTGCGCCTCATTGTCACGACGGAATGAATCACTTCTTCGCATGATGCCCGTGGGATCACCGTCCAGTCGGCGAAGCAGCACCGATAGACAGCTTGATCGATGCTGTCGTTGCCACCTTCAACAAACAGGATCGGCCGCCGGCTACCCAGGATCAAAGTGGTGATCTCCTCGCTGAAACCGGGTTGCTCAGGAACTGGTTCAAGCGACCAGAGCGGTGCAGGCGCATAGTCCCGAATGACGAACTTCTGCGCTACGCGGGCAGCAGCAAATTCCAGGTCGTGCGTGATGAACACGAATCCGCAATCTGGTCTGGCGGCTTCGAGTTCGTCCCAGAGCTTCGACATGATGGATCGGTGGACGTGAAGCTCGGGCTCGTCGATGACAAGTAGAGAGTCAGCCGTGGCGGCGAGCGTTTGACCTATCATGTAGAAAATCGCCCGCTCGCCATCGCTCATGTCCGAGCTCTTGTACTTGGTGTCGGCTCCGGGCACCTTGACAAGAATGTCGTCTCCAGAAATGTCGAGATTTCGATGTGGAAGCAATCGCTCCCAGATCTCAACAAGGCGTTCGAACTTTGTTGGCTCCGCGGCGAGAAGACCAGCCCTTGCATGTTTGTGGGTCGCAAGCGACTTGTTGGCTTGGTCTGCAAACAGGGCTTGGATGAGGAAGTCGAAATCGTTCAGCAGCGAGACAGCCATATTGCTCTGCCACCTACTGCCCACCCGATACTGCGCGTTGGCATTCACAGATGTATTGCCAGTCCGGAGTCCAGCCAACGCCTCGCGTTCACTGATCTTCGCGATTGCCGAATTCAGCGTCAGGGCCCGGTGTGCCGAGATTCGATGGGCACTCAGGCCTAATGTCTCCTCGATCATGACCGCAAGTCGCGTTTTGCCACCGCCGTTTGCACCAACGACGACTACAGATGATCCGGGCTCAATACTGATGGGAAGAGCGCCCGCTGCGGTCGGGATGGAAAAAGTGAAAGTCATGCGTGCTGTCCTCCGAAGAACAATGACACGGATTGTCCGTTCTCTTCTCAGCTACGGTCGCCCTGAATGGTTTGCCGTCCATCGCTTGGCGCAGGTTCTCCCTATGTCCAGGTGTGCCCGCATCACTCCAACTTCACCACCACCGCCTTCGTCTGCAAATACTCGTGCATGTGCTCCACCCCCGACTCCCTTCCAAACCCGCTCATCTTGTAGCCGCCGAACGGCATGGCCGGGTCCATGACTTGGTAGCAGTTGGCCCACACCGTGCCGGTACGCAGGGCGTGGGCCACCTTGTGGATGGTGTTCACATTCCGGCTCCACACGCCTGAGCCCAGTCCATAGCTGGAATCGTTGGCGCGTCGAACAACTTCTTCGAGCGTGTCAAACGGCAAGGCGGAGATCACGGGGCCGAAGATTTCTTCGCGGGCGATGCGCATGTCGTCTTGCACATCGGCAAACACCGTGGGTTCGACGTAATAGCCCTGGGCCAGGTTGCCTGATGTCAAACGTTGGCCACCGGTCACGGCCCTGGCGCCTTGCTCGCGGCCCAATGCCATGTAGCCCGTTACGCGCTCAAGCTGCTCGGCGCTGACCACCGGGCCGAGTTGGGTGGCTTCATCGAGCGGGTCGCCCACCTTCAAGGTCTTGGCATACGCCGCCACGCGAGCCACGAATTCTTCGTAGATGGGCCGCTGCACGAACAGCCGCGTGCCGGCGCTGCAAATTTGGCCCGAGTTGCTGAACACGGCCATGGCGGCGCCGGGTATGGCGGCTTCGATGTCAGCATCAGCAAACACGATGTCGGGTGACTTGCCGCCGAGTTCCATCGACATGCGCTTCATGTTGCCCGCCGCGGCGCGAACGATTTTTTGGCCGACTTCGGTGCTGCCAGTGAACGCGATCTTGTCCACGCCCGGGTGCTCGGCCAGCGCCGCGCCGGCAGCGCCAAAGCCGGTGATGACGTTCACCACACCGGCCGGTATGCCGGCCTGCATGCACAACTCGGCCAGGCGCAGCGGCGATAGCGGCGCCTGCTCGGCCGGCTTCAACACCACGGTGCAGCCGCTGGCCAGCACCGGGCACAGCTTCCAGATGGCCAGGCCGATGGGGCCGTTCCAGGGGTTGATGGCGCCCACCACGCCCACCGGTTCCTTGCGCGTGTAGCAGTGGAATTCACCTGGCGCCGAAATCGGAATCGTGTCGCCCTGCGTGCTGGTAGCCAGGCCGGCGTAGTAGCGCAGCATGGCCACGGCGCGGCGCCGTCCGAGCAGGGTGCGCGAAATGGGGCCGCCCATGTCCAGCGTGTCGAGCATGGCCAGCTCGTCGTAGTGGGCGTCGACCAGATCGGCCAGGCGCAGCAGCACCTGCTGGCGGTCAAATGGCTTGAAGCGGCTCCACTCGCCTTCAAACGCACGGCGGGCGGCGGCCACGGCCAGGTCGACATCTTCCTTGCCGGCCTGGGCCATATGCGCCAAGACGAGACCGGTGCTGGGGCTGATCGTCTCGAACGTTAGGCCCGATAGCGCGGGCGTGCACTTGCCGTCGATGAACAAGCCCTTGACGTTGCTATCGAGGAAAGCGGGGCGGATGCGTTCAGGCGCGTTCATGGTTTTTCCTTTCAGAGCAGCAGCGCGCGATCATGCGCCCGCGGCGGGTGTTTCGGCCGCGGCGGGCTCAGCGGGTTCATTGGGTTCAACCAGGCAGACCATGCCATCCACCACCCGCAGCGGCCAGCAGCGCAGCGGCTCGCTGCACGGCATGGCGCAGGCCGCGCCGGTGCGCACATCGAAGCGGCCGTTGTGCCAGCTGCATTCAACGTAAGCGCCTTCAACGCGGCCGTCTTCAGACAGTGAGGCCGCGCCGTGGGTGCAGGTGTCGTCGGTGGCCAGCACTTCGCCGTCGATGTTGAACAGCGCCAGCCGCCGGCCGTCAGGCAACTCGGCCAGGCGGATGGCGCCTTCCCAGACTTCATCGAGCGGGCACAGCGGCGTCAACGTGGGTTCAGGCATGAATCGAAGCCGAGTGATCAGACAGCAGATTCAATGACGCCGACCTTGCCAAACTGCGCGTCAGGCACCGCGCCCCAGGTGTCGAGCGATTCGGGCGTGGGCTCCAGCCGGCGCGGCTGGCGCGCACCGACTTCAGGAAACTCTTCCATGCCGAAGCTGTATTCAACGGTCATGCCGTCGGGGTCGTAGAAGTACAGGAACACGCTGCCCGATGGCGGGTGGCGGCCCATGCCGAAAGCGATCTTCACACCGGCCTTGTTCATGCGGTGCCAGGCGCGGCCCACGTCGTCGATGTCGGTCACCATGAAGTTCACATGGTGCAGGTGGTTGCTGTCGCTCGCGCCCACGGCCAGGCTGTGGTGGAACGGGTTCGGGTGGCAGCGCATGAAGGCGAAGCGGTCTTCAACGAAGTCAGACACCACGAAACCGAAGTCGCGTGTCAGCGATTCGCGCGCGCTGGCGAAGTTTGCGCTGCCGATGACGACATGGCCCAGGCGGGCGATTTGCGCCACCGTGGGCACATAAGGCCGGGCCAGCACGGTGGTGCTGCCGTAGAACTCGAATTCAAGCTGGCAGTTCGGCTCGCGCACGCGAAAGCTCGGGCCTTGTTTCAGCGCCTGGCATTGCGCGGGCGGCACGGGTTGCGGGCTCAGCCCCAGCGCCTGGAAGTGGGCCAAGGCCTGGTCGCATTCGGCCTGGCTTTCCAGCTCGAAGCCCAGGCGCTTCAGGCCGGGCTTTGCGCCCTGGTGGAGCACGATGTTGTGATGGTCGCGGCTGCAACGCAGGTAGGCCACGGCATCGGTTTGCTCAACCAGATCGAGCCCGAGCAGCTCATGGTAGAAACGCAGAGAACGTTCGAGATCAGTCACCGTCAAGGCGGCGTAACCCAGTTTGCGATAGCGAAAAGGTGCGGTCATGTCAAAGCCTACAGAATGATGCTCACCCGGCCATGCGGGCGCAGGCCGTCCAGATCAAGTTCACAGCGCTTGGCGCAGATGCGCCAGGCGCCTTCCACCTGGCGCAGGCGGTACAGCGCGCGGCCCATGTAGGTGTCGGTCACGCCGTTCTTGGTGCGGAAGGTGACGAACGCCGCGCTCACCGGCACTTCATCGCCTTGCACCGTGTCTTGCGCCGCACCCACGCGCACGTTGCTCACCAGGTGGCGGGTGCGCGAACGCGGTTGCTCGGAGTGCGCGGTTTTCTTCATCAGCCGAATCACGCGCTCGTTCATGCGCGCGCGGTCGTCGGCAATATAGAACAGGCTCCTGGCCGGGTCGGCGCCGGGTGGCAAGTCGGTGGACGGCACTTGATACGTGGCGTCTGCCGTGAACAAGGTTAACCATTCGTTGAGCTGCCATTGGTCGAGCAGGTCGGCTTCTTCGAACAGCAGGTCTTCGGCTTGCGCACGCGTGAGGGTGCTAGACATGGCTGGCCCCCTGGCTTGCATCAGCGGCAACGAGTTCGTGCCAGCGCGTCCAGAACGTGCGCATCTGCAATTCGTCGTCGAACGACGGCGCGGGGTTGCCCATGCCTTTGGAAATGTCGCTCCAGGCCGCGGCGCCGGCGTTGGCAAAGCCGGCCTGGCAGCTTTCAAGCGCTTCCACGTCGTCGGGCGTGGCAAAGCCGCCCGGGCCGAGGAATTCGAGGAAGCTGTACAGCCGATACTTGCGTGCGCGTTCAGACTCTTGCTTGGGCGCCAAGGCCCAGCCGTTGACCATCATTTGCCCGGGTGCCACGGGGTAGAAGGTGCGCACGGTCACGGCCATCACGTCGTTGATCACCAGGTTCGGGAAGATCAACAGGTTGCGGTTGCTGCCGGCCACGCGCCGGGCCTTGTCTTCGCCCAGGCGCGCCGTCAGTTCGGCGTGGATGTCGGCCACCTCCTGCTTGGCCGCCTCGCCGAACATGGGCACCCACTGCGCCACGGGCCGGCCCCAGGGCGCGGTGTATTCCAGCACCGCGTGGCCGTTGCCCAGGTCGTGGGCACGGCCTGCAATGGCCACCTTCACCAGGCCGCCATTGGTGTTCATCAGGTAGTCGAGGTAGGTGGCGTGGGTGGTGGCGGCGTGGTAGCCGTCGATGCTGTTTTCAGCCAGCAGCTTCCAGTTGGCGCGGATCGAATACTCCTGCGCGCCCTCAACAATGGCCATGCCCGAGACGCTGTGCGCGGCGATGAGTTCCAGGTACTCCTTGGCGCCGGCCAGATAGTCCACCAGCGGCACCACATCGGGGTTGAAGGTGATGAAACAGAAGCCGGCATGGCGCTCGAAGCGCGGCACCGCCGTGAGGTTGCCTTCGCCGCTTTCACGGTGGGCTGCTGTGTAGCGCTCTTCGCCGGGCTGGCCCTTCAGCTTGCCGTCGCAGCCGAACACCCAGCCGTGATAGAAACATTGAAAGACCTTGGCATTGCCGCGGCGTTCGCGGCACACCGTGGCGCCGCGGTGCGAACAGGTGTTGAACAGCGCGTGCAACACGCCAGCGCCATCGCGCGTGAACAAGATGTTGCGCCGCGCCACGCTGCGGGTGAGAAAGTCACCCGGCTTGGCCAGCTCGCTTTCGTGGCCCAGGTAAAGCCAGCAGCGGTCGAACACGGCTTCGTATTCACGCTCCATCACGCCCACCTCGGTGAAGGCGCGGCGGGCCACCTTGTAGATGCCGGCCTGAGCATCGCTGCGCACCATGGGGCTGGCCGGGCTGCGAATCAAGGCGGCGGGTGTTTCGGCCAGGTTGCTCATCGTGGTCTCCAACTGCAACACAGACAGACCGACTGGGTCTGCAAACGGTCTATTCTGAATTCGTACGCTGGTGAACGGTTGAGGGTAAACCTGCGCCTGCGGCGGCGGGCTGATTTCTAAGATGCGCCTTCACATCACAGGCATGCCTCCATGTCCAACAACACATCTTCCACGCCCGTGGCGGGCCGCTTTGCCAAGCAGGTGGTGGTCGTCACCGGCGCGGCGCAGGGTATCGGGCTGGCCATCGCAGAAGCCTTCGCCTGCGAGGGCGCTGCGCTGGTGATGGCCGACCTGAACGCACCGGCCGCGCAGGCCGAAGCCGAGCGCCTGGCCCGGGCCTATGCCGTGCCCACGCTGGCCGTGGCAGGCGATCTTTCAGGCGAAGCGGCGGCGGCTGATTTGCTGGCGCAAACCCAGGCGCGGTTTGGCGCTGCCCAGGTGCTGGTGAACAACGCCGGCGGCGGTGTCATCCTGCCCTTTCTTAGCCACACGCCCGAGACCCTGCGCGCCACGGTGGACCGCAACCTGTGGACGGTGCTGTGGTGCACGCGCGCCTTCCTGCCCGGCATGCTGGCGCAGGGCTACGGCCGCATCGTCAACATCGGTGCTGATTCGGTGCGCAACGGCCTGCCCGACCATGCCGGCTACAACGCGGCCAAGGGCGGCGTGCATGGCCTCACCACGGGGCTGGCGCGCGAATTCGCCACCGCAGGCATCACCGTCAACACCGTGGCGCCGTGCGCGGTGAACAGCGCGCAAATGCAGGCCTATGTGCGCGCCAAGCCCGAGCTGGCGGCGCGCTTCCTGAGCGTGATACCCATGGGCCGCGCGGCTGAAGTGGCGGAGGTGGCGTCAGCCGTGCTGTACCTGGCTTCGCGCGAGGCCTCGTTCATCACCGGCCAAGTGCTCAGCGTGAACGGCGGCAGCACGATGTTGTGAACGCCGCGCATCACCGCAACACACTCAAGAGATTGGGCGACCATGTTAACGAATGAGTTGATTGACGTGCACACCCACGTCGTGCCCGAGTCGTTCCCGCCCTACATCGGCCGCCACCTCAGCGCGCCGTGGCCGGCCATGGCGCCGGCGCATGCTTGCCATGCGCATGTCACGGTCTCGGGCAAGGTCTACCGCACGGTGAGCCACCAGTGCTGGCAGTGCAGCGTGCGGCTGGCCGATATGGCGCAGCGAGGCGTCGCGCGTCAGGTGCTGTCGCCGATGCCCGAGCTGCTGTCGTATTGGCTGGCGCCTGAAGACGGTGCCGTGATGTGCCGGTTTCTCAACGAGCAAATCGCCGGCATGGTGGCGCAAGCGCCGCAGCAGTTTGTTGGCCTGGGCGCGGTGCCGCTGCAAGACATCGACATGGCGCTGCGCGAACTGGAGCATGCGGTGAAGGCGCTGGGCCTGGCCGGTGTGGAGATTGCCGGCAACGTGAACGGCGTGGTCATCGGTGACGCCCGCTTCTTGCCTTTTTTCGAGGCCGCGGCGCAGCTTGGCGCGGCCGTGTTCGTGCATGCGCTGCGGCCCAGTGGCATGGAACGTTTGATCGGCCCGGCGAGCCTGGAACAAGTGCTCGCCTTCCCCGGCGAAGTGGGGCTGGCCGCGGCTTCGCTCATCACCGCCGGCACGCTTTCGCGCGTGCCCAGCTTGCGCATCGCCTTCAGTCATGGCGGCGGCAGCTTGAGCGCCTTGCTGCCGCGCTTGCGCCACGCCTGGCGCTGCATGCCGCCGGTGCGCGACGCATTGAAGGGTGACCCACTGCTGGCCGCACAGGCCATGTACTACGACGATCTGGTGTACGACACACCCACCTTGCAGCGCCTGGTGGATGTGTTCGGCGCCACGCAAATCATGGCCGGCAGCGACTACCCGTTCAACATCATGGACGAAGACCCGGCCGGCAGCATTGATGCCTTGCAACGCCCGGAACTGCGCGCTCATCTGCGCGCCGGCAACGCACGGCGCTGGTTGAATTTGACATGAGTCACCTCAAGGGTTGATCAAGATGACCACGGCGCTGCACGACATCACCCTGAACGACAAATACACCGCCCTCAGCGGCGCGGTGCTGCTCAATGGCAACCAGGCCCTGGTGCGCGCGCTGCTCATGCAGCATGAACTCGACCGGCGCGCCGGCCACCACACGGCCGGCTTTGTGAGCGGCTACCGCGGCTCGCCGCTGGGTGGCTTGGATCAAACGTTGTGGGCCGCGCGCGCGCCGCTCGAACAGGCCGATGTCACCTTCGCCCCCGGCATCAACGAAGACCTGGCCGCCACCGCGGTGTGCGGCACACAGCAACTCGCCGTGATGGGCCAGGCCAGGTTTGATGGCGTGTTTGGCCTGTGGTACGGCAAGGGCCCGGGGGTGGACCGCGCGGGCGACCCGCTCAAGCATGGCAACTACGCCGGCACGCACCCGCTGGGCGGTGTGCTGGTGGTGGCGGGAGACGATCATCAAGGCAAGTCTTCCACCGTGGCGCACCACAGCCAGCAGGCGCTGGCCGCGCATTCGATACCGGTGCTGTACCCGGCCGATGTGAGCGAGTTCGTGCCCTATGCGCTGCTGGGCTGGGCGCTGTCGCGCTACAGCGGCCTGTGGGTCGGCTTCAAGGTGGTTAACGAAACGGTTGAGCAGGCCATGACCTGCGCAGTCGATCTCGACGCGCTGCACATCGAGCGGCCCACGCCTCACGCGCTGCCCAGCGAAGGCGTGCACTACCGCGGTGTGTATGCGCCGGCGCAAGACGAGATCATGGTGCGGCGCTGGCGCTTGCCGCTGGTGCAGCAGTTCGCTCGTGCCAACCGCATCGACCGCGTGATGCTGGGCGATGCGCGGGCGGCCTTCGGCATCGTCGCCGCGGGCAAGACCTGGCACGAGGTGCGTGGTGCGTTGCAGGCCCTGGGCATCGGCGAAGCACGGGCGCGCGAACTGGGTGTGGCGGTCTACAAGGTGGGCCTGCTGTGGCCGCTGGAGCCCGTTGGGCTGAGCGAGTTCGCCGCCGGCAAGCGCGAACTCTTCTTCGTCGAAGACAAGGTGGCGTTCGTGGAAACACAGGCCGCGAGCATCTTGTACAACCTGCCGCAGCGCCCGCGCATCAGCGGCAAGACCGATGGCGCAGGCGCCGCGCTGCTGAACGCCGATGTCGGCTTCGGAGCGCTGGAGCTGGCTTTGGTGATCAGCGCGCGCATGCAGGCTCAAGGCCTGGGTGACGCTGAACTGGCGCAACGCACGCAAACCCTTCAGGCCAGCCGCCGCGGCCTGCTGGCCGTGCTGGCCCCGGCCGAAGCCAAACGCACGCCCACCTTTTGTTCCGGCTGCCCGCACAGCACCAGCACCAAGGTGCCCGAAGGCAGCCAGGCCATGGCCGGCATCGGTTGCCACGGCATGGTTCTTTACGCCCAGCCCGGCACCATGCTGCCCACGCAAATGGGCGGCGAAGGCGCCAACTGGGTGGGCTTGCACCGCTACACGCAGCGCGAGCATGTGTTCCAGAACCTGGGCGACGGCACCTACTACCACTCGGGCCTCCTGGCCATCCGCGCCGCGGTGGCCAGCGGCGCCAACATCACCTACAAAATCCTCTACAACGACGCCGTGGCCATGACCGGCGGCCAGCCGCTCGACGGCCCCGTCTCGCCGGCGCAGATGGCGCACCAAGTCTTGCATGAAGGCGTGAAGGCGCTGGTGCTGGTGACGGACGACCCGGCCCGGCACCAGAACACCGGCCTGCCCGCAGGCGTGCGGGTGGAACACCGTGACCGGCTCGACGCCATCCAGCGTGAGCTGCGCGCAACTGCCGGCTGCACCGCGCTGTTATACGAACAAACCTGTGCCGCCGAGAAGCGCCGCCGCCGCAAGCGCGGCGAACTCGAAGACCCGGACAAGCGGATGTTCATCTTCAGCGACGTGTGCGAAGGCTGCGGCGACTGTTCCACGCAGAGCAACTGCGTCAGCATTGAACCCAAGGAAACGCCGCTGGGGCGCAAGCGGCGCATCAACCAGAGCAGTTGCAACAAGGACTATTCCTGCGTCAAGGGCTTCTGCCCGTCGTTCGTCACCCTCACCGGCGCGCGGCCGAAAAAAGCGGTGGCCCTGCAATCACCCGACGCCTTGTTTGCCGCCTTGCCCGAGCCGGCCGCAGCGCCGCTGAACGGCGAAGCTTTCGGCGTGATGATCCCCGGCATCGGCGGCACCGGCGTCATCACCGTGGGCGCGGTGCTGGCCATGGCCGCGCACCTGCAAGGCCTGGCCGCCAGCACCTATGACATGACGGGCCTGTCGCAGAAGAACGGCGCGGTCTACAGCCATCTGCAAATCGCGCCCAATGTGGCCAGCCTGCGCGGCCACCGCCTGGGCCTGGGCGAGGCGAACCTGGTGCTGGGCTTTGACATGCTGGCGGCGTTGGCCGATGAGTCGTGGCGCACGCTGGCCGCGCCGCGCACCCGCTTCATCGCCAACCACCGCATTCAGCCCACGGCGGCTTTCACGCAAGACCCTGACGCGAAGATCGACTTCAGCCTGCTGGCGCGCAAGGTGGCGGAAAAACTACCCGCCGAACAGACCCGCTACGTGCAGCGCGCGCGTGCGCAATGGGCGCAGCTCGATGCGCAGTGGCACCAGCCCCTGGACGCGGCCGCCGTGGCACAAGCCGCCTGAAGCAGCCGGTTTTGGGTTGCGGTAGGCTGTCGCATGCTCGTCACCCACCGCCCGCTGGCGCCCTTGGCGGCGCACGTCGAATCCATCTGGTTCGTCGCACGCGAGGCCCTGCCGCACAGCCGTGAGCGGGCCTTGCCCACTGGCCGGGTGGACATCGTGATCCCGCTGCTGCAAGACAGCGTGGTGCGCTTCGACAGCGTGGCCGCAAGCCAGGCCCAGCACTATCACGGCGCCGTGGTGGGCGGTGCACACAGCCGCTTCACGGTGCGTGGCATGGGTGGCGCCTCGGCGGTGATCGGCGTGCATTTCAAGCCTGGCGGTGCGGCCGCATTCTTCGGCGGCGCCTTGCGCGAACTGCGCGATCGCACCGTGTTGCTCGATGCGGTGTGGGGCCCCACGGTGCGTGAGCTGCGTGAACGCTTGCAGGGTGCCGCTTCGGTGCGGCTGCGGTTCCATCTCATCGAACAGGCCCTGCTGGCGCGCCTGCGCGCGGCGCGGCCGGCCGATGCCATGGTGGTGCGGGCCTTGTACCGGCTGGCGCAAGACCCAGCGGCAGCGCGCATCGCTGCCGTGCAGCAAGCGTCGAACTGCTCGCCAGCGCAATTCATCCGCCGCTTCGATGCGGCGGTGGGCCTCACCCCCAAGACCTACGCCCGGGTGTTGCGGTTCAACGCCATCTTGCCGCGCATCGGGCTGGCGGGCGGGTGCAACTGGGCGCAGCTGGCCGCCGAGGGCGGCTACTTCGATCAGTCGCACTTGATCCATGAATTCAAGCACCTGGCCGGCATCACGCCCGCGGCCTACCGGCCGGCGCAGGCCGGGCAACCCAACCATGTGGCCATCCACGCTGCACAGCGTGCTGAGTTGCGGCCTGAGCGGCAGGCGCGAGCGCGAAAAAATCTCCAATACCCGGGTCAGGCCGCGGCATAGGCTTTGTGTGCCGAATTTCCGCCAGCCAAAAGGAAACCTGCATGACCACCCTACCCCATGCCATTCACGAGGTTTTTGCTTATCTGCGTGTCAGCAACACCGAGCAAGCCATGCGCTTTTACGCGCAGGCCTTCGGTGCTGCCGAGAACTTCAGGTTGACCGAGCCCAGCGGGCGCATCGGCCACGCTGAAATGCAGTTGGGCCCGGCCGTGTTGATGCTGTCCGACCCCTTCCCCGAATACGGCCTGAATGCGCCGGCGCCGGCGCAAGACACGGGCTGCGCCGTGCACCTGCATGTCGACAACGCCGACGCCATGGCCGCGCAGGCCGTGGCGGCGGGCGCCACCCTGCTCATGCCGCCGACCGACCATTTCTACGGTGAACGCAGTTGCCGCCTGCGCGACCCCTTCGGCCACACCTGGCTAATCGGCCATGAGATCGAGAAGGTGGCTGCCGGCCGAAATGCAGCGGCGCTACAGCGCGCTGTTTGCTTGACCATCAAAGCGGCGGCAGTACCTCAAGCACTTCAAGCTGCGCCGGCAATAGCTGCGCCGGCGTCGCGCCGCGCTTGGGCAGGTAGCGCACGCGCACCGCCGAGCTGTTGTTGAGGTAGTTTGATTCGGGCAAGAAGTGCTCGGCGTTGACGTGCACTTCGAGCACGTACAGGCCTTCCTTCAAGTTTTCGAGGTCGATGTACTGGCCGTCGAGGTCAGCGTTGTAGCGGTCGCTCCAGCCGGGCGACAAGCCCTGGTTCGAGAGGCAGGATTTGAACGTGGGCGTGGCACTGGCCGTGCCGTTGTAGGGCAACGAATCAATCATGCAAAAGCCCATCTTGCGCCCGACGATCAAGTGCCGGCTCTTCGCCGCCTCGGCCAGCACGGTGGCATTGACGCCCACATTGGCCGGCTGGTTGAGGTCACGTCTCGTGACCCAGGTGTCGTAGCCGCCGGTCGTCCACAGCCGGTAGTCGGCGTACTCGCGGAAGTGCAGGTGGCCATGGCAGCTGGACAACTCGAACAGCGCGCCGCACTGGCTCGGGTTGCCGATCACCAACGCGCCGGCACCGATGTTCGGCGTGCTGGTGGTGAAGCGCAGCAGCGTGTGCCAGCCGGGCGTGTTGACGAAGCCTTCCTTCACGCTGCAACTGTTGGCCGCGATCTTCTCTTCGCTCACGCGCAGCGAAGCTGCCGCCGCGAGCGTGGACGCGTCGACGATCAGGTCGGGCAGCGTCGCACCCGGTATCACTTGGGCGCAGGGCCCGGTATCGGCGCGGGCGGCGCCAGCGCCGCAGGCCAGGCTGGCCGCAAAGGCGGCTGACAACAGGTATTGGGTTGGGCGATGCATGTCTTGTGATCTCGGTGGTGCCGCGTGTTGTGATGTGACAGGGCCGGCAAACCACTGGCTGCCGGCCCCGCGCCTGCAAGGAACGAAAGACCTACTTCTTGATCGGCGTGTTGCCGAAGATCAGCGTACGGTTGCTGCTGACGATGTTGACGGCCACCGTGCGGCTGGGCTTGAGCGCCTTGTTGTCGAGGATCGTCGCCGTCACCGAGAACTCGGCACTGCCATCGGTCACACCCTCGGTCACGGTGTAGGTGCCCGGCGGCAGGGCGCAAACCTGCAGGGTCGGGTGCTTGGTGTCGTCGGTGCCCGTGTAGAGCTGGCCCTGCACCGGCATGCCCAGGGCATCGGTCACCGTGACGGGCCAGTTCAGCAGGGGCTCGCCGAGCGTGTACTTGCCGTCACCGTTGTCGAGGAACTTGATGATCGTCAGGCAGGCCGACTTGCGCGCACGCACCTTGAAGTTGTCGGTCTTCGAATAGGCCGGAATGAAGCCGTGGAAGTAACCCGGGCTGTAGCCGTTGTCGGCGATGTCCACGCTGCCGCTGAACGACAGCACCGGCGTGACCCAGACCTTGTACTCACCGCCCGGGTTGGGCGTGTCGAGGAACGGGCACAGTTCGATGGTCAGGGCGCCGTGGTCGACGTCGATACCGGTGCCATGGTCGCCCGCGGCAGCGGGCGCCACGCGCGCCGTGATGATGCCGGCGCTCACCGTGAAGCGCCTGTACTTCTGCGCATCGGTGCTGAGCAGGTTCTTGCCGCTTGGGTCGGTGACCTGGAAGTAGTAGTCGCCATCGGGCAGCCCGGCCGCACCCTGCGGCGCGTTCGGCCCCGGGCCGCCGTCGAGGTACACCCCCAGCGCGTCGCACTTGGCGCTGAAGATGTTGGCGTTGACCTGGTTGCCGTCAGACAAGGTGGTGAAGATCGCGCCTGATAGCTGGGCTTGCGCCGTGAGACTGAACCAGACAGTGAGCGCCGCGGCGCCAAGACGAATTGCGTGTCGCATGAACATAAGCCCCTCCGGGTTGGTGTTGTTGACGAAGACTTCAATGCTTCGGCAAACACGGGTCGCGGTGAGCTGAGATCGCGGCGGGGTTTGCCCGGTCGCCTTGAAACGTGCCCGCCGAATGGGCGAACCAGTTGTATGGCCAAGTGATTCTGCGGCGCGCTGGTTGGCGCCGTCAACGCATCAACAGGGCCACCCCCTAAGTCGAAAGTTGGCGCTTGCGCGGCTGCGCTGCACGTGCCACATGCAACCCGGCGCGAAACCTGGGCGCGGCGACGCTGATCAACGTCGTGGCGCGTTCATCCTGCAGCGGGTGCGCTATCCAGCGGCCTGGCCACCCAGCCAGACCAACACATCTCTAGCGTTAGACGCCAGCTGCGTCTGCGGGCACCAGCACGGGCCCGATCGCGCCAGACTGCTGCAATTGCAGGATGCGTGCATCGCTCAAGCCCGCTTCACGCAGCACCGCCAGCGTGTCCGCGCCATATGCCACCGGCGCGCTCGGCGTGGGCACGGTGGTGAGGCTGAAGCGCGGCGCCGGGCGCGGTTGGGTCACGCCGGCCACATCAATGAACGCCTCGCGCGCCACGGCGTGCGGGTGCTTGGGCGCTTCGTTCCAGTCGAGCACCGGGGCGAAGCAGACATCGCTGCCTTCCAGCAGCTCGCACCATTGCGCGCGCGTGCGGGTGCGAAACAGCGCCGTGAGCTGCGCCTTCAGTGCAGGCCACCGGCTGCGATCGTTCTGCGCATCGAACGCCGCGTCGTCAGCCAGGCCGAGCTTGCTGCGCAGCAGGGCGTAGAACTGCGGTTCGGCGCTGGCGATGGAAACAAATTTGCCGCAAGCACATTCATACGCCGAGTAATACGGCGCCGCGCAGTCGTTGGTGTTGCTGCCGCGTTCGAGCTGCCAGCGGCCTTCGGCGTACAGGCCCCAGTTCATGCTGCCCAGCAGCGCGGCGCCGTCGACCATCGCCGCGTCCACCACCTGGCCACGGCCAGACTGGCGCGCGGCCAGCACGGCGCAGACCACGCCAAAGGCGAGCAACATGCCGCCGCCGCCAAAGTCGCCAATCAGGTTCATGGGCGAACGTGGCGGGCGGTCGGGTTCACCCAACGGGTAGAGCATGCCGGCCAAGGCGATGTAGTTCAGGTCGTGGCCGGCGGCCTGCGCCAGCGGGCCCTCTTGGCCCCAGCCTGTCATGCGGCCATACACCAGTGAAGGCTTGCGCGCCAGGCAAATATCGGGCCCCAGGCCCAGCCGTTCGGCCACGCCGGGGCGCCAGGCTTCAAGCAGCACCTCGGCTGTATCGACCAGGCTGAGCACCGCTTCCACGGCGCCTTCGCGCTTCAGGTTCAGCGCCAGCGAGCGCCGGTTGCGGCCCATCACATCAAAGCGCGGCTCGCTGAAGGCCATGAAGTCGGGCATGTTGTAGCGGTCGACGCGGATCACCTCGGCGCCCATGTCGGCCAGCATCATGGCGCCGAAGGGGGCGGCGCCCAGGCCGGCCAGTTCGATCACGCGCACGCCGCTCAAGGGGCCAGCCATCTTGTCGCTCTCCTGAATCGTTACGGGTGGGGTAGGCCAGCATGGCCGCAATCGGTGCGTTCATTGTCCCCCGTGCTTGCAGCGGCTCGATCTCGGGTTCGATAAACGCATCAAGCTTGGCCGGAATTCATTCAGCGCCTGCGGCAGGCCATGGTTCAAGCGGGCCACCTTGTTCAGCGTTTGCTGGGTGCCGAAGCATGCAGGGCGGTCACGCCGTCATCGACATGAATCGCCTGGCCGGTGATGTACGAGGCTTCGAACGGCTGGCATCACACCGCATCGCTTGCCAGCGGCGGGAAACTGGCGGTCGCCGCGCCCCACTTCAATCGCACCAACGCTGATTCAAAGCCCCCCGCGGCAAGGCCGAACTGGCTGTCAAAAGCCAAGTCCAACGCCGGCAGCTTGATGAGATTCGCGTCGCCAGGCACTGGCGGCAACTGGCCCACCATGGCGGCATAGGAGGCCTCAAGACCAGCGAAATCGGCAAACGAATTGGCGGCAGCGGTGTTGCTGTATTCGGTCATCTTGGGCTCCTTTTTGGCATCGCATAGCCCACATCCTAGGTAGGCCGTCGGCGCCGTGAAATGCTCTAAAAGAGCCTGCTCTTTTAGAGCCCCAGCGTCACGCCAGGCCAGCTCATGGCGCCGGTGCGTTGGCCTGCCGCTGCGCCTCAAGATTGCCAGGGCAGCTCGATCGGCTGGCCGTCAGGGAAGAACACCTGCACCGGGGTGGCGCTGAAGATGCCCGTCAGTTCAAGCGGCCCATCGCCCACGTTGATGATTTGATGCGCGGCATTGCGCGGCACCACCACGGTGGTGTGGGGCCCGAAGGCATGCCCCTCGCCATTGACATGCAGCTCGCCGCGGCCGGCGTGAACCAGCACCACCTCTTCGCAGTCGTGGCGGTGCGGTGGCGTGGCGCCGCCGGGGGCCACGCTTTGCTGCCAGACGCTGAGCTGCTTGAGCCCGCTGTGCGAGCCGGCGAGGGTGACGTGTTCGATGCCAGGCAATGCGGCGCGTGGCAGTTCTGCGTGTTGAGTGACGATCATGTTCAGCTCCTGATGGGGTGGTGGGGGTGGGGGCATCGGTTTGTGGCACCAAAGCCAGCACCGATGGCCGGCAGTGTGGGCGCCGGCCATTGCGGTGTGAAGAGCATTGAATGTCATAACATTTGCGAACCAAAGTCGGCAATGCCCGCGGGAACAACCATGGCCAGCCTGGACCTCATCACCTCATTCGCCAGTGCGGCGCGCCAGGCCAGTTTTGCCAAGGCGGCGCGCGAACTCGCTTTGTCGCCGTCGGCCGTGGCCAAGAACATTGCGCGGCTCGAAGCGCAACTCGGGCTGCGTTTGTTTCACCGCACCACGCGCCAGGTCACGCTGTCGCAAGATGGGCAGGAACTGTTCACGCGCTGCCAACGCATCCTCGATGAAGTGGCGGCGTTGGACGAAGCGGTGGCCGGTGCGCGCGCGGGGCCGCGCGGCACGCTGCGCATCGACATGCCCGTCACCTACGGCCGCCAGGTGGTGCTGCCGCAGTTGATGAAGCTGGTGGCGCGCCACCCCGAGTTGAGAATAGATGCCCGCTTTTCCGACCACGTGGTGGACATCGTGAAAGACGGGCTCGATGCGGCGGTGCGCATCGGCGCGCTGGTCGACTCCGGCCTGGTCGGGCGCATGTTCGACCAGCAAGTCATCAAGACCTTCGCCAGCCCGGCCTACCTGGCCCGCCATGGCACACCCGAATCGCCCGAACAACTGGCCAGCCACCGCTGCGTGCTGTTTCGCATGCCCTCAAGCGGGCGCGACCGGCCGTGGCAGTTTCGCCTGGGTCGGCGTGACTTTTCGCTGCTGCCTGAAAGCGGGCTGCGCCTGGGGGATGGCGAAGCCATCGTGCAAGCGGCCGTGGCCGGCCTGGGCGTGGTTCAGGCGCCCACCTACATGGCCGATGCCGACGCCAAGCGTGGCCGGCTGGTCGAGGTGCTGGCGCGCTACCAGCCCGCGGCGACGCCCATCTCCTTGGTCTACCCCAGCCACCGCCACATCCCCTTGCGTGTGCGCGCGCTGGCCGAAGCCCTGACCAAGCGCGGGGCGCCGCCGCGGGGTGAGCCTGCTGGCCCGTGACAGCCATGGCGGCTGGCGTTTGACGGCGCTGTGTTGGCCTGTTGTAGGGATGCACGACACAAGTTCCTTTTTCGAAAATGCCCGGCATGTGCTGCGAGTGGTTCGCGGCCACCACCGGAGCCTGCCATGCCTGCCCATGCCGAGCCTGAACGCCCCGTCACCCCGACCCACACCCCGACCCACGCGCCGCATCTGCCAAGGGGTGCAGCATGAAGCCCTGGCCA
>JAYUHT010000519.1:0-3483 GCA_043766725.1 Burkholderiales bacterium
CAGGAATTGTTTCCGGATGACATGAGCGTAGCTGGCCGCCCGACGCCCTCGGCACGCCCGTCAGTCACATTGGGCGTGCAGCTCGAAGAGCCTGGATACTGGCCAGCCGCAGGAGCCTCAAGCTAAGTGCGCAGCCGCATCCGCCCCGGCAGCGGCACCGCGCGGCGCAGCACCTCTTCACCCAGCCACTGCGCCGACGCCTGCGCGCGCTGGGCCACCAGTTGCAAGGGCAGTTGCTGGTAATCGTCGTTGAAGACCTCGAAGCTGAAGTCGCCGCGGTAGCCCAGCGCCGCCAGGCGCAGCACCAGTTCGGCCACCTGCTTGCTGTGCACGCCTTCGCCCGGGAAGACGCGGAAGTGGCGGGCCGTGGTCATGCGTTCTTCGAAGCTGCGCGCTTCTTGCCACATGAAGTCAGCGAGTTGCACCAGGAAGATCTTGGCCGGGTCGAGCAGGTCGACTTCATCGAGCGCGGTTTTGCTGGCCACGAGGTGGAACGAATCGAGGCCGAGGCCCAGGTTGGGCATGTCGGCGCGGCAGATCACGTCCCACGCGGCGGTGAATTCATTGATCGTGCGGCCCCAGCTCAGCGCCTCGTACGCCACTTTCAGGCCCAGCGGCACGGCCAGCATGGCCAGCTTGCGCAGGTCGCGCGCCAGGGCTTCGGGCTCCTGGCTGGCATGCTGGCTGGTGGAAGAGCACACCAGCAGCAACGGCGCGCCGACCGCCTGCGCCATCTCGAGCATGGCCTTGGCCACGTCGACCTTGTAGGCATGCAGGTGGCCGCTCAGGCCTTCGAAGTCGCGCAGCACCTGGAAGCCGGTGACGCGCAATCCGCTGCGCTTCACCACGCGCGCGGCTTCGGCCACGCCGCCTTCATGGCCGACCAGGTCGTTGGCCTTGAGCATCACCTGGCTGAACCCGGCGTCGCGAATGGCGCCGAGCTTGGCGGCCAGCGAGCCGGCCAGGGTGATGGTGTCCATGCCGAAGTCGGCGATGTGGCCGCTGGTGTGGTGCATCGTCATGGCGTCGGAGATCAGGCCGGACGCCGGGCCGCCCCAAGCCCGGCGCTCCCCCCCGGGGGGGCGACGCCGAAGGCGTCTTGGGGGCTCGCATTCACGAGTTCAAACATGACGCCGCCCAGCTTGGCGCGGGTTAACGCTCCACGTGACTCGGTGTGCACGGCGTGCGATTCCACAAACTCACGCCGCGCGAACGCAACGCCGCCACGGCCGCGGGCACATCGGCGCAGCCCAGGCCCATGCGTTGCAGGCTTTCGCTGGCCTGGCCCTCGGGCAAGTCGACCTCCGGCTCGATGAGCTGCAAGTAAAGCCCGCCAGGGCCTTTGAGGATGCGGCCCTTGGGCAGGATGCCGAAGCGCTGTTCATCAGGCAGTTGCTCGAAGCCGAACAGCTCGCGGTAGAACTCGCACCAGTCGTCGAGCCGCTGCTCGCCGATGTACTGCACCACGCCAAACCAGTGCAGGCCGGCCACGGCGGGCGGGCGCTGGTCGACGGTGGGGATGGGGATGAAATCAACATCCCAAATAGAAAACTCTTGCCAGCGATCAACAAAGTAAATGCGGCTGGCGCCCACGCCGTGGATGGCCGGGATGTTCAGCTCCATCACTTCCACCTGTGCCGGCACGCCCCAGGCGCCACGGTCGAGCGCGCGCTTGTAGGCCGCGGCGGCGTCGCGCACGCGAAAGGCCAGCGCGGCGATGACTGGGGTTTCGGTGGGCAGCAGGCTGCTTGGCTTGTCGCCCACATGGGCGTTGATGACCACGTTCATGCCGCCCTGCCGGTACAGCAGCACTTCACGTGAGCGGTGCCGCGCCACGGGGCGGAAGCCCATAGCTTCAAGCACCTGGCCCAGCGCCTGCGGGCGGCTGGTGGCGTATTCAACGAATTCGAGCCCGGCCAGGCCAAGCGGGTTGGCGCCTTCGCCGATGTCTTCGCGGTCGCCGCTTGAACTACTGCTGCTGGCTTCTGTGTTCATGGCCTATCAAGGTGAGGAAGTGGCGCTGCATGCGTTCCGGTTCGGGCTCCAAACCGGTGAACAGCTTGAATGCGCCCACCGCCTGGCCCACGGCCATGGTACCGCCGTGCACCGTGGCACAACCGGCGCGGCGAGCGGCCTGCAGCAAGGCTGTGTCGAGCGGAAAGTAGACGATTTCGCTGACCCATAGATCAGCGCGCAACAAGCCTTCCTCAAGCGGCAGCCCGGGCAGCTTGGCCATGCCGGTGGGAGTGGCATGGATCAGACCGTCAGCGCCCTGCATTGCGGCGGCGGCATCACTGCCGCCACTGGCCCGGCCAGCGCCATACAGCGCGTTGAGCTGCGCTGCGGCGGCCTGGGCTCTGGCGGCTTCCCGGTCGACGATGGCCAGGTGCCCGGCACCCAGGCGCAGCGCGGCATGCGCAATCGCCGAGCCCGCGCCGCCGGCGCCCAGCAACACCACGCGCGCCAGGTTGGCCTGCGCCAGCGTGCGCTGAAACCCCCAGGCCCAGCCCGAACCATCGGTGTTGTGGCCGGTGGCCTTGCCACCTTTGAAGACCACGGTGTTCACTGCACCCATGGCACGCGCCTCGTCAGATAAATCGTCGAGCAAGGGGATCACCGCCTGCTTGCACGGGTAGGTGATGTTCAGGCCGGCGAAGCCCATGGTGCGGGCGGCCTCGATCAAGCCCGGCAAGGCCTGTGCGCCTTGCGCCGTGCGGTCCAGATCGATGAGCTGGTAATGCACGCGCAGGCCCTGTGCGCGGGCCTCTTCTTCCTGCATCGCCGGGGTGAGCGAACGCTGGATGCCAGAGCCAATGAGCCCCACCAGCAACTTGCGTTCGCTGTTCATCAACGGCCCTTACTTGCGCAGCTTGGCCAGCTCGGCCATGGTGTCGTTCACCGTGGCTTCGCCCACGTTGGCGCTGAATTGCGCGATCACCGGTTTCATCTTCTCGCGCAGCTTGGCCACTTCGGCCGGGGCGAACTGCGTCACCGTCATGCCGTTCTTCTTCAGCAATTCGAGGTTCGAGGCCACGGTGGCGCGCGACTGGTCACGCTGCACCTTGGCGGCTTCGTGGGCTGCATCGGCAATGATTTTTTGCTCGGCCGCCGAGTAGGTGTCCCACACCTTCTTGCTGAACATCACCGACTGCGGGTTGTACTGGTGGTTGGTGATGGCGATGAACTTCTGCACGTCCCAGAACTTGTTGGCCGCGATCACCGAGATCGGGTTCTCTTGCCCGTCAATGGCCTTGCTTTCCAGGCCGCCGTACACCTCGGGGAAGGGCATGGGCGTGGGGTTGGCACCCAGGGCCTTGACCCAGGCCACGTTGATGGGGTTGGGGATCACGCGCAGCTTCAGGCCTTCAATGTCTTCCACCTTGTTCAGCGGGCGCTTGCTGTTGGTCATCTGGCGGTAGCCGAGTTCCCAGAATGCCAGGCCGATGACGCCCTTGGCTTCAAGCAGCTTGTGCAGCTTCTGGC
>JAYUHT010000520.1:0-3475 GCA_043766725.1 Burkholderiales bacterium
CGCTACTCCGGCTTGGCGCCCGAGTAGCGCACCAGTTGCGCCCAGCGCGGCACATCGGCTTTGACGAACGCGGCAAAAGCGGCGGGCGCATTGCCCACCGGCGTACCGCCATCGCCTTCAATGCGTTTGCGCATTCCTTCAGACTGCACCGCAGCGCGCGCGGCTTCGCTGATGCGGGCCACCAGCTCGGGGGCCATCTGCGCCGGCCCGAACAGGCCGAACCAGGCTGAGCTTTCAAAGCCCGGCAAGGTTTCAGCGATGGCCGGTACATCAGGCAGTTGCGCCAAGCGCTGCGGGCTGGTCACGCCCAGCGCCTTGAGCTTGCCCGCGGCAACCAGGCTGCGTGCATTGCCCACCGCCGCGAACATGAGCGGCAGGTTGCCCGCCACCACATCGGCAATGGCCGGCGCGGTGCCGCGGTAGGGAATGTTGACGATGAAGACCCCGGCGCGCAGCTTGAAGGCCTCGCCCGCCAAGTGCAGCGACGAGCCGATGCCGCCAATGGCGAAGTTCAACTGCCCCGGCCGCGCCTTGGCGTAGGTGATGAGTTGCGCCACGCTGGCCACCGGCAGCGCGGGGTGCGCCACCAGCACCGACGGCGAGGTGGCCACCATCGTTAACGGTGTGAAATCAGCCACCGGGTCGAATGGCAGCTTGGGGTACAGCGTGGCGTTGATGGTGTGGCTGGTGAAACTCAACAGCAAGGTTGAGCCGTCGGGCGCGGCCTTGGCCACGGCATCAGCGGCCAGGTTGCCACCGGCGCCACTCTTGTTTTCAACGATCACCACGCGGCCCAGGCGGCGGCCCATTTCGGGCGCGAGTTCGCGCGCCAGGGTGTCGGTGCTGCCACCGGGTGGCGCGCCAACGATCAGGCGCATGGGGCCAGTTCCCTGCGCACGCAGCGCGGTTGGCAGTGCCGCCAAACTCAGAAGCAAGACTCGCCTTTGCATGCTCACAAACCCAAATAGGCGCGCTTCAACTCCGGGCTGGCCAGCAGCTCGGCCGGCGTGCCACTGAAACGCATGCTGCCGTTTTCCATCACCTGCGCGCGCTGCGCAATGGCCAGCGACTGGCCCACGTTCTGTTCCACCAACAGCACGCTCAAGCCTTCAGCATGCAAGCGGGCGATGAGCGTGAACAGCTCTTCGACCAGCAAGGGCGACAAGCCCAGCGAAGGCTCGTCAAGGATCAACAAGCGCGGCTCGGCCATCAGGCCGCGCGCGATGGCCAGCATTTGCTGCTCGCCGCCGCTGAGCGTGCCGGCGTGCTGTGCGATGCGCTCTTGCAAACGCGGGAACAGCGCGAAGGCGCGTTCGAGATTGCGTGCGCGGTGCGCACGGGCGCGCCGGAACGAGCCGAGTTCGAGGTTTTCGCGCACCGACAAGTTCGGGAACACGCGCCGCCCCTCGGGCACTTGAATCAAGCCGGCGGCCACCACGTCGCGGTAGTGCATGCGGGTGATGTCTTGGCCATCAAAGGTCACGCTGCCCGCGCTGGCGCGCAGCAGGCCGCACACGGTGTGGTTGAGCGTGGTCTTGCCCGCGCCGTTGCTGCCCAGCAGGGCCACGATTTCGCCCGGCTGCACGTTCAGGCTGACGCCGCGCAGCACTTCAACCCGGCCATAACCGGCATGTACAGCGGTCAACTGCAACAAGGGCTGCGTGGGCAGCAAGGGCGTCATGCCGCGCTGCCCTGCAAGGCCTGCAAGCGCTTGGCTGCGCCCTGGCCGAGGTACGCCTCGATCACGCGCTCATCGGCCGTCACTTCAGCCGGTGTGCCCTGGGCGATGAGCTGGCCTTGCGCCAGCACCCACACGTGTTGCGCCAGGTTCATCACGGCTTGCATCACGTGTTCGATCATCAGCACGGTGATGCCGCCCTGCGCAATGCCGCGCACCACGGGCAGCATCTCGCCAATCTCTTGCGGGTTCAGGCCGGCCAGCACTTCGTCCAGCAACAACAGCTTGGGCTGGGTGGCCAAGGCACGCGCCAGTTCGAGCCGCTTGCGCCCGGCCACGGTCAGCTCGGCGGCCGGCTTGTCCAACTGCGCGCTCAAGCCCACGCGCGCGGCCACGGCTTCGGCCGCCGCCAAGGCCGCGGCTCGTTTGGGCTCGTGCAGATGCGCTCCGACGGCAATGTTTTCGCGCACGGTCTGAGCCGCAAAAGGCTGCACGATCTGGAAGGTGCGCGTCATGCCGGCGCGCGCACTCAAATGCGGCGCCTGGCCGGTGATGTCTTGCCCTTCGAATTGCACGCGACCAGCATCGGGTTTCACGAAGCCTGAGATCAGCGCAAACAGCGTGGTCTTGCCCGCGCCATTGGGGCCGATGAGCGCGCTCAGGCTGCCGGCAGGCACGTCGAAGCTCACGTTCTGCACCGCGCGCACGCCGCCGAAAGCCACGCTCAAACCTTGCGCGCGCAGCAGCGGCTCAGCCACGGCGGCCCTTGAAGAAGTGGCGCGCCGACAAGCCCACGCCCGCCAGGCCGCGCGGCACGAAGATGACGATCAACACCAGCACGCTGCCGTAGATGATCATGTTCAGCCCCGGCAACTGGCCGAACAGGTTGCGCGTGGCGTCAGCCAGCGCGTGCAACACCAGTGCGCCGAGCACCGGGCCCCACAGCGTGCCCATGCCGCCCACGATGGCACCGACCAGCGCCTCCACGCTGACCGCCGCGCCGAAGGCGATGCCCGGGTCAACATACTGGAACACCTGCACATAAAAGGCACCGGCCGCGCCCATCAAGGCTGCTGAAGCCGTGATGGCCACAAGCTTGATGCGAAACGGGTCCACACCCACCGCGCGCGCCGCGTCTTCGTTGTCGCGCACCGCCTGCAAGCGCGCGCCGAAGCGCGAATGGCGCAACCACACCGTGAACAGCAAGGCCAGCAGCACAAAGCCCAGCACCAGCAGCACGTTGCCGCGGCGCGAGCCGAACTGCATGTTGGTGAAACTTTCGTGCAGCGGCAGCATCATGCCCACGCCACCGCCCGTGAAGCCCACTGACACTGCCAGGATGCGCGCCACCTCGGCAAAGGCGAGCGTCACCAAGGCGAAGTAAGAGCCCTTCAAGCCATAGCGAAAACTCAATGCCCCGGTGCCGGCGCCAACGCCCGCAGCCAGTGCCACAGCCAGCACCAACGCGGCCCAGGCGTTGACGCCATGGCTAACCTGTGAGATCACTTGCACATACGCCCCCACGCCAAAGAACAGGGCGTGGCCGAATGAGAATTGGCCGCCGAAGCCGCCCAGCACATTCCAGGCCTGGGCCAGCAGCGCGGCGTACAGCGCCATCATCATGAAGTTCAGCCACACGCCGGACTGCGTGGCAAAAATCAACCCGAGCACGACCATGGCGAATAACAGCACGCTGAACAGGTCACGGCGCACACACTTCACTGAAGTACCTTCAGGCTGCGCCCTCCGGTATTCGCCCTTCGGGCGGCCGGGCGGGCTCATGCCTTGGCCCCGAAC
>JAYUHT010000521.1:0-3468 GCA_043766725.1 Burkholderiales bacterium
GCCGTTGATCATGCCGTAGCCGGTGACCACGCCGTCGCCGCGGATCTTGTTGTCGGCCATGCCGAAGTCAGCGCAGCGGTGCTCGACAAACATGTCCCATTCTTCAAACGTGCCTTCGTCCAGCAGCAGCTCCAGCCGCTCGCGGGCGGTGAGCTTGCCCTTGGCATGCTGGGCGGCAATGCGCTTGACGCCGCCGCCCAGGCGGGCCTCGGCGCGCATCGCCTCGAGTTTTTCTTGGATGTCATGCATGGAATCTTTCCTCTTGACAGCGGGTGTCGGGTTCAGTGAAACAGGTCCAGCAGCCGGCGCGCCGCCACCGAGGCCGCCACCCGGCCGGCTTGCACCTCGCCGCCGAGCGCGGGCAGCGCATTGCGCACGGCAGCATGGGCCTTGAAGCGCTGCTTCAGGCCGGCATCGATGAGTGACCACATCCAGGCCTGGTCCTGGGCATGGCGGCGCGCGGTCAGCCGGCCGTTGGCGGTTTGCAGCGCGCGAAAACGGCTGATGGCGGCCCAGAACTCGTCCAGGCCCGAGCCCTTCAAGGCGCTGAGCTGCATCACCTCGGGGTGCCAGATGGCAAAGTCATGCCGTGAATGGTCTGACCCGCCATGCATGCCGATCAAGCGCAGCGACGAGCTGATCTGGGCCCGCGCCCGGGTGGCTGCGGCCGCGTCGAGGTCGGCCTTGTTGATCACCACCAGGTCGGCCAGCTCCATCACACCCTTCTTGATGGCCTGCAAATCATCTCCAGCGTTAGGCAATTGCAGCAGCACGAACATGTCGGTCATGCCGGCCACCGCCGTCTCGCTTTGGCCCACGCCCACGGTCTCAACAATCACCACGTCGTAGCCCGCGGCTTCGCACATCAGCAAGGCCTCGCGCGTCTTTTCGGCCACGCCGCCCAGCGTGCCACTGGCCGGGCTGGGGCGGATGAAGGCACGCTCGTCCACGCTCAGGCGCTCCATGCGCGTCTTGTCGCCCAGGATCGAACCGCCCGAGACCGATGAAGACGGGTCCACCGCCAGCACCGCCACGCGGCGGCCTTGTTCGACCAGACAGAGCCCCAGGCCTTCGATGAAGGTGCTCTTGCCCACGCCGGGCACGCCGCTGATGCCCAGGCGCAAGGCGCGGCCGGTATGGGGCAGCGCGGCGTTGAGCAGGGCGTCGGCGCGCACGCGATGGTCAGTGCGGGTGGATTCGAGCAGCGTGATCGCCTTGGCCAGGGCGCGGCGTTGCGCCGGCCCAGGCGCGCCGGTCAACTGCGCGAGCAGCACTTGCTCAGGCGCTTGCATCTCAGTCGTCCATGGTGCCAAACGCCACCCACGCTGCGCGAGAACGACAACACCAAGCGAACGCCGCGGAGCCGGCTTCGCCGGGCCGCTGGCGTTGCCCCCTTGAGGGGGCGCGCGAAGCGCGTAGGGGGTGTTTCACTTCAAGCGGCCTGCGCTTGCCTGATCTGTTCCAACACGTCTTTGGCACTCACCGGTATTGGGGTGCCCGGGCCATAGATGCCCTTCACGCCGGCCTGGTACAAAAACCCGTAGTCCTGCTGCGGCACCACGCCGCCCACAAAGACGATGATGTCCGCTGCACCTTGCCGTTTGAGTTCTTCGATGATCGCCGGCACCAGCGTTTTGTGGCCAGCGGCCAGGGTGCTCACGCCCACGGCATGAACGTCGTTTTCGATCGCCTGGCGGGCGCATTCTTCGGGCGTCTGAAACAACGGGCCGATGTCCACGTCGAAACCCAAATCGGCGAAGGCCGTGGCCACCACCTTGGCGCCGCGGTCATGGCCATCTTGCCCCAGCTTGGCGATCATCACGCGCGGCCGGCGGCCTTGCGCCACGCCGAATTCGGCGATCTCGGCTTGCAGTTTTTCCCAGCCCTCGGCACTGTCGTAGGCGGCTGCGTACACACCGGTCACCTTCTGAATGTCGGCGCGGTGGCGCCCGTAGATTTTCTCCAGCGCATCGCTCACCTCACCCACCGTGGCGCGCGCACGCATGGCTTCGATGCTCAGGGCCAGCAGGTTGCCCTGGCCGCTGTGGGCGGCGTCGGTCAAGGCGGCCAATGCGGCCGTGAGGCGCGCGCCGTCGCGCTCGGCGCGGATCTTCTTCAAGCGTGCGATCTGGCCGTCGCGCACCTTGTGGTTGTCGACCTCACGGATGTCCACCGCGTCGTGGCTCGTCAGCTTGTACTTGTTCACGCCCACGATCACGTCTTTGCCGGCGTCGATGCGGGCCTGCTTTTCGGCCGCGCTGGCTTCGATCTTCAGCTTGGCCCAGCCCGAGTCCACGCACTTCGTCATGCCGCCCTGGGCTTGCACTTCTTCGATGATGGCCCAGGCCGCGGCGGCCATTTGCGCGGTGAGTGACTCCATCATGTAGCTGCCGGCCCACGGATCCACCACGCTGGTGATGTGCGTTTCTTCCTGGATGATGAGCTGCGTGTTGCGCGCGATGCGCGAGCTGAATTCGGTGGGCAGGGCAATGGCTTCATCGAAGCTGTTGGTATGCAGGCTTTGCGTGCCGCCGAACACCGCGGCCATGGCCTCGACCGTGGTGCGCACGATGTTGTTATAGGGGTCTTGCTCGGCCAGGCTCCAGCCCGAGGTCTGGCAATGGGTGCGCAGCATCAGGCTCTTGGGGCTCTTGGCGTTGAAGCCTTTCATGATGCGCGCCCAGAGCAAACGGGCCGCGCGCATCTTGGCAATTTCAAGATAGAAATTCATGCCGATGGCCCAGAAGAAACTCAGGCGGCCGGCGAATTCATCGACGTCGAGGTTCTTGGTCAGCGCCGTCTTCACGTACTCCATGCCATCGGCCAAAGTGAAGGCCAGTTCCAGCGCCTGGTTGGCACCGGCTTCCTGCATGTGATAACCCGAGATCGAAATCGAATTGAACTTCGGCATGTTGCGCGCCGTGTACTCGATGATGTCGGCCACGATGCGCATGCTCGGCGCGGGCGGGTAGATGTAGGTGTTGCGGACCATGAACTCCTTGAGGATGTCGTTCTGGATCGTTCCGCTCAACTGGCCTTGCGCCACGCCCTGTTCCTCGCCCGCCACCACGTAGCCGGCCAGCACCGGCAGCACGGCACCGTTCATGGTCATGCTCACGCTCACCTCATTGAGCGCGATGCCGTCGAACAGGATCTTCATGTCTTCAACGCTGTCGATGGCCACGCCGGCCTTGCCCACGTCACCTGTGACGCGCGGGTGGTCGCTGTCATAACCGCGGTGCGTGGCCAGGTCGAAGGCCACGCTCACACGCTGGCCGCCAGCCGCCAGCGCCTTGCGGTAGAAGGCGTTCGACTCCTGCGCCGTGGAAAAGCCGGCGTACTGGCGGATGGTCCAGGGACGCACGGCGTACATCGTGGCCTGCGGCCCGCGCAGGTACGGTGCAAAGCCTGGGAGCGTGTTGCCCCAGGGCAGGTCCGCCGTGTCGGCGGCGGTGTACAGCGGCTTGA
>JAYUHT010000522.1:0-9138 GCA_043766725.1 Burkholderiales bacterium
CGCATGGGCGGCGCGCGTGGCTGCGGCGATGTCCGGGCGCAAGCGCTCGATGGCGGCCAGCCAGACCGAAGCGCGCATCACGAAGATGCCGCTGTTCCAAAAATAGCCGCCCGCGGCCAGGTAGCCCTGCGCCGTGCCCAGATCGGGCTTTTCCACAAAGCGCGCCACCGCGGTGGCCCTGCCGGGCTCGCACGCCGCGCTGCACTGGATGTAGCCGAAGCCGGTTTCCGGCCGGTCGGGCGTGATGCCTAGGATCACCACGGCGCCGCTTGCCGCCTCGGCCACGGCAGCGCGCAAGGCGACGCTGAACGCTGCGTCATCGGTGACGGCTTGGTCTGCGGGCGTGACCACCAGCACCGGGTCGGATCCACCCGCCACGGCCTGCAGGGCGGCCAGGGTGACGGCCGGCGCGGTGTTGCGCCCGGCCGGCTCAAGCAAGACCGTGGCGCTGTGCTGGCCGATTTCACGCAGCTGGTCGAGCAGCAAGAAACGATGCTCTTCATTGCCCAGCACCAGGCTTGGCGCCAGCGCCAGGCCTGGGCCGGCCAATGCGGCCACACGCTGCACCGCCTGCTGGAACAAGGTCTGCACGCCGCCAAAGGCCAGAAACTGCTTGGGGAACTTGGCGCGCGACAGCGGCCACAAGCGTGTGCCCGAGCCGCCGGCCATGATGACGGGCAGCACCGCCACGGCGGGCGAGGGTGAAGGGGTCAACGACATCAGGTCAAGCGTCCTCAAAGCCATTCGGGTTCATTGATTGCCAGCGCCAACTGTCAGCGCACATGCGGGCCAGGTCGTGGCGCGCGGCCCAGCCCAGCAGCTCACCGGCCAGGGCGGTGTGGGCGTAGCACGCGGCCACGTCGCCAGGCCGGCGCGGCGCGAACTGCACGGCAATGGGCCGCCCGCAGGCCTGTTCGTACGCGTGCACCACTTCGAGCACGGAGTGCCCGCGCCCGGTGCCCAGGTTGGCCACGAAAGCGCTGCCGCCGGCGGCCAGGTGGTTCAGGGCCGCGACATGGCCGCCAGCCAGGTCGCACACATGGATGTAGTCGCGCACGCCGGTGCCGTCGGGCGTGTCGTAGTCGTTGCCGAAGACATTGACATGGCTGCGCCGGCCTACGGCCACTTGAGCCACATACGGCATCAAGTTGTTGGGCGTGCCGCGCGGGTCTTCACCGATCAAGCCACTTTCGTGCGCCCCCACGGGGTTGAAATAGCGCAGCGTGCCGATGCGCCAGGCCGCGTCGCTTGTTTGCAAGTCACGCAAGAGCTGCTCGCCGAACAGTTTGGTCTGGCCATAGGGGTTCTGCGCCGACAGGCTGGCGTGCTCGCCGATCGGCAACTGCACTGGGCTGCCGTAAACCGTGGCACTGGAACTGAACACCAGGTTGTGCACCCGGTTTCGGGCCATGGTCTCGCACAGGCTGAGCAGGCTGCCCAGGTTGTTGCGGTAGTAGCGCAGCGGCTGCGCCACCGATTCGCCCACTGCCTTGAAGGCGGCAAAGTGCACTGCCGCGTCAGGCCGATGCTTGGCGAAAATCCGCTCCAGTGCCGCGTTGTCACAGACATCGGCTTGCTCGAAGACGGGCGGCACGCCGCTCAGCGCGTGCAGGCGCTTCAGCACCTGTGGCGAGCTGTTGGAGAAGTCGTCCACCCCCACCACCTGCCAGCCTGCAGCGGCCAGCGCCAGCCAAGTGTGCGACCCGATGTACCCGGTGGCACCCGTCAGTAAAACCGTGGCCATTCCCGGCTTAGCGCAGGGTGATGCGAACCTGGCAGCCCACCGAGCTGTAGTCGTAGTTGCCGCCCCCGGTGTCGCGGGTAGTCAGGCTCAAGTCGCAGCCGGCGTTGATGGCACGAGTGGCCTCCCAACTGGCACCCAGGGTGAACTGGCGCAAGTCGTCGTTGCCGGGGACAAAACTGCTTGTGCTGCCCGTGCCCAGCGTGCTCACCGTGTCGCGGCGGGTGTAGGACGCCCCGGCAAAGGTCGTCACCTTGCCGGTGAGTTGATGCTTGACTTGAGTGCGCAAGGTGTTGTTGACGCGGCTCTGGTCGTCCAGCAACAGCGGCCCGCCCACGGTGGTGCGCACCAGGCTGGCTTCACGGCCGCTGTCGCGGTCATAGCTGGTGCTGATCGAGGTTTTGCCCGTGATCTGCCACAACCAGGTCAGCGTGCCGGTGACGCCGCTCAGGTCGTACGCCGTGGTGTTGTTGTAGCGCGTCTTGCTCAGGCTCACCCGGCCCTGGAAGGACGTGATCGCGCTGGGCGTGTAGCCGAACGGGAAGTCGATGTCGTTGCGCTTGTAGTGGTTGGCTAGGGCCCGGCCGGGGTAGTCGCCTTCGGTGTAGCGCAAGCCCAGACCGGCCATCAGCGCGCTGCTGAACTGGTAGCGCAAGCTGGCGCCGAGGGTGTCGCGATCGTTGTTGAATGCATTGCTCACAGCCACGGCTGCCGGCGGCCCGGAGTAGCGCGTGCGGTCATGCGCGTAGTTGCCTTCAACGGTCAACCGCGTCACCACGCCCAGGCGTGCCGCCGTGGAAAAGCCGTCTGTCTGCACCAGCGTGCGTTCGCTGGTGCTGGCGGCAATGCCGTCCACCGCGTACTGCGCCAGCGAGCGTGCGCTGTAGGCGCTCACGTTGCCGGACAGGCGTTCGATCGTGGACCAGTCCAGGCCACCCGAAACGCGATAGGAGATGTTGTTCAACGATGAACTGGACTGGTAGTTGTTGTGGTCGATCGTGGCGTCGGCGCGCACGCGCTGGCGGCCGAAGGGCTGGTCGATACCAGCAAACAGCGAGGTGCTCAACACGTTGTCGGAAGTGGAAGACGACGAACCACCCGCCTGGGTGACGTTGGAGTGGTGCGTAAAGCGCGCACCTGCCCCCAAGTAATAAGGGTCGCTTTCGGCCGCCGCTGACGCACTGGCCAGTGCGCCAGTGGCCAACACGCTGGCGCATGCCAGGCGGAACGGTGCCGAGTGTTGTGTGCTGTTCAAGATGCCGTCTCCTTCGGTGGGGCGCGCCGCGGTCAGGTGCGCCGGGTTGTGCTGCGCAGGCACTGGGTTGTTTTAGTACGCATTGCGGTCGAGCAACATCAGCTTGACCGTGCGCGCGATGATCTGTAAGTCGAACCCCAGGGTCCAGTTGCGCAAGTATTCGAGATCGTATTCCACGCGGGCCTGCATTTTTTCGATGGTGTCGGTTTCGCCACGGTGGCCGTTCACCTGCGCCCAGCCGGTGATGCCAGGCTTGACCTTGTGCCGCACCATGTAGGCCTTGATGATGCGGCGGTACTCCTCGTTGTGCGCCACCGCATGCGGGCGTGGACCGACGATGCTCATGCGGCCTTGCAGCACGTTCACAAACTGCGGCAACTCATCAAGCGAGGTGCGGCGAATGAACGCGCCAAAAGGGGTGATGCGGGGGTCGCCCTTGGTCGCCTGCTTGACCACGGCGCCGTTGTCCATGCTGCGCATGGAGCGGAACTTGTAGACCGTGATTTCGTTGCCGTCCAGCCCGTTGCGGCGTTGGCGGAAGATGGCCGGCCCCGGTGAGGTGAGCTTCACACCCAGCGCCACGAGCAGCAAGATGGGCGCGATCAGCACCAGGATCAGGCTGGCCAGCACGACGTCGCTGACGCGCTTGACCAACTCGTTGGTGCCGGTGAACGGCGTCTCGCAGATGCCCACCACCGGCACGCCGTTCATGTCCTGCAAGCGGCCCTGGATGATGCTGATGCCGAACACGTCGGGCACGAAGAAGATTGAAGCCGTGGTGCCCTGCAGCTGCTCCAGCAGCTCGACGATGCGCGGCTGCGAACCCAGCGGCAAGGTGATGTAAACCTCGTGGATGGTGTGGCTGCTGACATACGGTGCCGAATCTTTCAGACTGCCCAGGCGCTTGGCGTTGGCTTCGGAGTGCACGCGCGCATCGGCGCGGTCATCGAAGTAGCCCAGGAAGTCCAGGCCTTGCTCGCGGCTTTCCACCAGCGCGCGTGAAACCTTGTAGCCCAGGGGGCCGGCGCCGATCACGATGGCCGCGCGCCGGCCTTCGGGCTGGCGTGCGCGCCAGCGCAAGATGGAGCGTCCCACCCACATGGCCAGCCATTGCGCCAGCGGCGTGAGCACGATCCACCACAGCAACACATCGTTGTTGTAGAAGCCCAGGCTGCGCGTGGCATAGCCGCACAGCAACAAAATGCCGATCAACGCGGCCCAGGAGGTGGCGATGTCCACCCCGGCGTTGAGCAGCTTGTCTTTGAAGCGGTTGCGCCCCGGAAAGGTGAGCGCAAAGACCAGCAGGCACAAGATCAGGTCGGAGCGCACGATGGCTTCGTCGAAATACTCGGCCACCCCCAGATACACCAGCACGGTGAGCGCGGGCTCCAGGAACGCCGCCACCATCGACGTTACCGATTGCGGTGCGCTGTAGAAAGTACGCTTGTAGCTTCGGTCTTCGAACATTGTTCAAGGCTGGCGCCGGTGGCCGCGAAATGGGGTCGCGGCACGGTGGCTGCAGGGGGTTCAGGCGTGGACGCCCTCCCTGGGCTCCGGCGATGCGTAACTTTTGAATTGTCGCCCAGTTTGTCGGCATGGCCTGGGCGCGGCGCAGGGCGCGCGCCAGAGGCGAAACCTACAATCGATAAATGTTTGACACATTTCAGGCGGTGTTCGGGCCCGCCATCGTGGAACGCTTGGTGCTGCTGGCCAATCATGTCCTGAGCAGTGAGCCGGTTGCCACCCAACGCTTGCGCCCGCATGTGGGCAAGCTGTTGGAGCTGCACTTGATCGCCTGGCCGGCTTGGTTGCCTGCGCCGCCTGCGCTGGCGTTCCGCGTCACGCCGGCAGGCCTGCTGGAATGGAGCGGGCTCACGCCTGCGCCGCAGCCGGCCACGCTGCGCATCACTCTGGATGCCGCCAACCCGGCCGGCGTGGCCGCCGCGCTGCTGATCGGGCAGCGGCCCGCCCTCGAAGTCGACGGCGACGCTGCGTTGGCCACCGAACTCGATTGGCTGCTGAACAATCTGCGCTGGGACGCCGCGGCCGATGTCGAACGCCTGCTCGGGTCGCAGCGGGCTGCGCCGGTGCTGGCTGTGGGCTCGGCGCTGGTGCAGGGCTTGCGTGCCGCATTCGCCGGGGCCAGCAGCTTGGGCGCGCGCCTGCACCCGGGTGCGCAGCAGCCTGTGCCGCCTGAAGCCTGAGCGGCGCATGCGGCATTTGTTCCGGCTGGGCTTCATCGCCTTCACCTTCTTGCGCTTTGGTTTGGACGAGCTGGCGCTGTCGGGCTTTCGTCAGCCTTGGGTGCGAGCGCTGGTACGCTTGGCCACTGTGGGCCGAAAGCTTGATGCGCCGCGTGGTGAGCGGCTGCGCCATGCGATCGAACGACTGGGGCCGATCTTCGTCAAGTTCGGCCAGGTGCTGTCGACCCGTCGCGACCTGCTGCCGCTGGACATCGCCGACGAACTGGCCAAGCTGCAAGACCGCGTGCCGCCGTTCCCGGCCGCGCAGGCGGCGGCGCTGGTTGAAAACGCTTTCGGCCGCAAGCTCACCGAGTTGTTTGAAAGTTTTGATGCCGAGCCGGTAGCCAGTGCTTCCATTGCGCAGGTTCACTTCGCCGTCATGAAGGGCGGGCGCGAGGTGGCGGTGAAGGTGCTGCGCCCGGGCATGCTCTACGCGATTGAGGGCGACCTAAACCTGCTGCACCGCCTGGCGCGCTGGATCGAGCGCTTCAGCGAAGACGGCCGGCGACTGAAGCCACGCGAAGTGGTGGCCGAGTTCGACATCTATCTTCACGACGAACTCGACCTGGTTCGCGAGGCGGCCAACGCCGCACAACTGCGGCGCAACATGCGCGGGCTGAACCTGGTGTTGGTGCCTGAAATGGTGTGGGATTTGTGCCGGCCCGGCGTCATCGTGATGCAGCGCATGCACGGCGTGCCGATCAGCCAGACCGAGCGCTTGCGCGCCGCGGGGGTGGACTTGAAAAAGCTCGCCCGCGACGGCGTCACCATCTTCTTCACCCAGGTCTTTCGCGACGGCTTCTTTCACGCCGACATGCACCCGGGCAATATCCAGGTCAGCCTGGAGCCGGCCACGTTCGGGCGCTACATCGCGCTCGATTTCGGCATCATCGGCACGCTCACCGAGAGCGACAAGGACTACCTGGCGCAGAATTTCCTGGCCTTCTTCCGGCGCGACTACAAGCGCGTGGCCGAGTTGCATGTGGAAAGCGGCTGGGTGCCGGCCGACACACGCATCGACGCCCTGGAAGGCGCCGTGCGCGCAGTGTGCGAGCCGCACTTCGACCGGCCGCTGAAAGACATCTCGCTGGGCCAGGTGCTGATGCGCTTGTTCCAGACCTCGCGCCGCTTCAACGTCGAAATCCAGCCGCAACTGGTGCTGCTGCAAAAGACCTTGCTCAACGTCGAAGGCCTGGGCCGCCAGCTCGACCCGGAGCTTGATTTGTGGAGCACGGCCAAGCCTTTTCTGGAACGTTGGATGCATGGTCAAGTTGGCTTTGCCGGCCTGGGCGAGCGCTTGAAGAAAGAAGCCCCGCGCTACGCCCAACTGCTGCCCGAGTTGCCGCGCTTGCTGCACCAGGCGCTGCTGCGCCGGCAGCCCGAGCCAGACGAGGCGCTGCGCGCGTTGGTGGCTGAGCAACGGCGCACCAACCGTTTGCTGCAAGGTGTGTTGTATGCGCTGGTCGGGTTCGTCGTTGGTGCCTTGGCCATGTTGCTCAAGCAACACTGGCGCGCCGGCTAGCGGCCTGGGCCAGGCGCATCGGGGGGTGCGCACGAAGATAATCGCCGCGCCTGGCGCCCGCACCCATTGCAAACGGCGCGGCGCTTTCAACCTCATCGCAGCCATGCAACCGCCATGAACACGACGCTGATCGTCTTTGTCGTCCTGTACCTGCTGGGCACCCTCGCCATCGGCGTGTGGGCCGGCCGGCAAATCAAGACCACCAGCGACTTTGCGGTGGCAGGGCGCCGCCTGCCGCTGATCATGGTCGTCACCACCACCTTCGCCACCTGGTTCGGCGCCGAAACCGTGATGGGCATACCCGCCAAGTTCTTGCAAGGCGGGCTGGGCGCGGTGGTTGAAGACCCGTTTGGCGCCGGCACGTGCCTCATCTTGGTCGGCCTGTTCTTCGCCGCCAAGCTGTACCGGCAAAACCTGCTGACGATCGGCGACTACTACCGCCGCCGCTTCGGCCGCGGCGTGGAGGTGTTCTGCTCGTCGGCCATCATCCTGAGCTACCTGGGCTGGGTGGCCGCGCAGATCACCGCGCTGGGGCTGGTGTTTTCGGTGCTCACCAACGGCGCCATGTCTGAAACCGCCGGCATGATCGTGGGCACCTTGGCTGTGCTGGTGTATGTGGTGGTGGGCGGCTTCCTGGCCGTGGCCTGGACCGATTTCATCCAGATGATCGTGCTGGTCATCGGCCTGTCGGTCATCGCCGTCTTTGCCGGCGACTTGGCGGGCGGCTCCGACAAGGTCTTCGCGATGATGAACAGCGCCGACCTGTGGCGCATCCTGCCCGAGCCTGGCTTCAAGGACGTGGCCTTCTTCATCGCTGCGGCCATCACCATGATGCTGGGCAGCATTCCGCAGCAAGACGTGTTTCAACGCGTCACCTCGGCCAAGGATGCCGAGACCGCGCGCAAAGGCGCGGTCATCGGCGGCGTGAGCTACATCCTGTTCGCCTTCGTGCCCATGTTCATCGTCTGTGCCGCCGTGGTGGTGATGGGCCAGCAGGCGCTGGACATTGCCAAAGACGATTACCAACGCCTGCTGCCCACCTTCGTGCTGACCAAGATGCCGCTGCTGATGCAGATCCTGTTCTTCGGGGCGCTGCTGTCGGCCATCAAGAGCACCTCGTCGGCCACCTTGCTCGCACCTTCCACCAGCTTCGTCGAGAACATCCTGAAGAACCTGCGGCCGGGCATGGGCGACAAGCAACAACTGCTGGCCACGCGCTGGAGCATCGTCGTCTTCGCCGCGCTGGTGCTGGCCTATGCGGTGGCGATGAAGGGCACGCCGATTTATGACCTGGTGTCGTCTGCTTACCAGGTGACTCTGGTGGGAGCCTTCGTGCCGCTTGTGATGGGCCTGTACTGGCGGCGTGCCACCACCCAGGGCGCGGTGTTCTCCCTGGGTTTGGGCATCGGCGTGTGGTTGCTGTACTTTCCGCAGGTCAGCACCCTGGGCGAAGCCTTTCCTGGCCAATTGGCCGGCCTGCTGGCGGCCTTTGCCGGCATGGTGGCGGGCTCGCTGTTGCCGCAGTGGTTGCGCACCCGGCACGAGGCGGTGCCCCACATGGCCGGCATCGGCGGCTGACCCGGTGGCGCCTCGGGCGGCGGCCTCGCGGGCGCCGGCCCTTATAATTTTCTGTTTTGCGTCAAGGGTTTAGCCATGCCTATCTACGCCTATCGATGCTCGCAATGCGGGCACGCGAAGGACGTGCTGCAAAAGTTGTCCGACCCGGTGCTCAGCACCTGCCCGGCCTGTGGCGAAGAGACGTTCGCCAAACAGCTGACTGCAGCGGGTTTCCAGCTCAAGGGCTCGGGTTGGTACGTAACGGACTTCCGCGACGGCAGCAAGACCAAGCCTGCTGCCGGTGACGATGCCAAGGAAGGCGCCGCCAAAGACGCCGCCGACCAGCGAGCGTCTGGCGAAGCGGCGGCCGACAAGGCGGCCGCCAAGCCAGCGGATGCCAGCCCCGCGGCGGCCCCGGCGGCGCCGGCACCGGCACCCGCTGCTGCCCCCACGCCCGCTGCCGGCAGCCCGACTCCCGGCACGTGAAGAAGTATCTCTTTGCCGGGCTGCTGGTCTGGCTGCCCTTGGCCATCACCATCTGGGTGCTGTCGTGGCTGCTCAGCGCGGTCGATGGCGTCTTCGCCTCGGTGCTGTCGCTGTCGCAAGCCGTGCTGCCGGCCAGCATGCACGCCGCCATCGAGCAACTGCGCCATGTGCCGGGGCTGGGCGTCATCGTGCTGGCCCTGGCCCTGGTGCTCACCGGCATGTTCGTGGCCAACTTCGTCGGCCAATGGGCGCTGCGCCAGTGGGATCGGTTGCTGGGCAACATTCCCATCGTCAAGTCGGTCTACAACTCGGTCAAGCAGGTTTCGGACACGCT
>JAYUHT010000523.1:0-3452 GCA_043766725.1 Burkholderiales bacterium
CAGAACGGCGTGGTCAATTTCAACTTCGCTGAACTCAGCGGCTTCAATGGCCTGACCACCGCCGCGGGCTATGTCTTCAACAGCGCGTTGACCTCCGGCAGCGACATCTACCGCATCAGCTTCACCGCTGCGCCGGTGCCCGAGCCGCAGACCTATGCGCTGATGCTGGCCGGGCTGGCGGCCATGGGCGTGGTGGTGCGCCGGCGCGCTGCGGCGCGGCGCAGCGAACAGCTCACGGCGGCGTGAGGCATCAGCCGGGTTGACCTGTTCCAATCATGGTTGCGGCGCTGCCTTTCGCCGCGCCGCAACCATGATGAACACGCACCTTCTGCTGGTTGAAGACGACGACGCCATTGCCGATGCCTTGCGGCTGCACCTTGAAAACGAAGCCGGATATCGCCTTCACCGCGAGGCCGATGGCCTGCGCGCGATGGCCGCCATCGACCGCCGGCGCTGGGACCTCGTGCTGCTTGATTTGATGCTGCCCGGCGCCGACGGCTGGGCCGTGTGCCGCCACCTGCGCGCGCGCCACCCCGATGTGCCGGTGATCATGCTCAGCGCCCGCGGCGCCGAGGCGCACCGCGTGCTGGGCCTGGAACTCGGCGCCGACGACTATCTGGCCAAGCCTTTTTCCATGCTCGAACTGGTGGCCCGCGTGCGCGCGCTGCTGCGCCGCATGGAGCAACTGCGCAGCGCCCCGGCGCCGACCACCGATCTGCGCTTCGGCCCCTTCGTGCTCGACACCCTGCGCCGTGAACTGCGTAGGGGCGAGCTGGCCGTGACGCTGACGCTGCGCGAATTCGACCTGCTGCACTTCCTGGCGCGCAGCCCCGGACGTGCCTACAGCCGCGGCGAGTTGCTGCTGCACGTGTGGGGCGCCGGCTTCGACGGCTACGAACACACCGTGAACTCGCACATCAACCGCCTGCGCGCGAAGATCGAAGACGACCCGCGCGAACCGCGCCGCATCGTCACCGTGTGGGGCCTGGGTTACCGCTTCGATGCGCAGACAGCATGATCAACATGCGCCGCAGTTTCACCCTGCGCCTGATGGCTGCGCTGGCCGTGGCGTTGCTGGCCTACGGTGCCTGCGTGGCGCTGCTGGGCCGCCAGTGGGCCGCCGAGCACGAGCGCGAATCGCAGCAGCGTTTGTCGCACGGCCTGGCGCGCCACATCGTCGAGCACTGGCCCGAAATCGCCGCGCCCAACCGCGAGCAGGCCGATGCGGCGGCGCGCGACGCCCTGCTGAAAATGTTGATGGTGGTGAACCCGGCGGTGCAGGTGTATGTGCTCGATGCCGATGGCCGCGTGGCCGCCTACGTGGGCGAACCCGGCATGGTGCGCGAGCCACAGGTGGACCTGGCCGCCGTGCGCGCCTTTCTGGCCGGCGCGCCGCTGCCGCTGCTGGGCACCGACCCGATGGGGTCGAACCAGCGCCGCATCTTCAGCGCGGCCATGTTCGCGCCGCGCGCGGGTGATGTGCGGCCGCCCGGCTACCTGTATGTGGTGCTCGACGGCGGCGCGCGCGACACGGTGGCCGCGCCCAACGCGCAGCGCCGCCTGTGGCAAGGCACGGCACTGGCCGCGGCCACCGGCCTGGTGGTGGCCCTGGCATTGGGTGGCTTGGCCATGCTGCAGCTGACCCGGCCGCTGCACCAACTGGCCCGGCGCATGCGTGCGTTCAGCCTGGCCCAGGGCGAAGGTGTTGCGGCAGACGTGGCGGCGCGCGGCCCGGCGCCAAGCGGCATGCACGACGAGGTGCAAACCATGGCCAGCGCCTTCAGCGACATGACCGCCCGGCTTGAGCAGCAGACCGCGCGCGAGCGCGAGCAGGCCAGCGCCCACCGCGAAACCATGGCCAGCGTGGCGCACGACCTGCGCACCCCGCTCACCGCCCTGCACGGCCACCTGGAGGCGCTGGCCGGCGGCGTGGGCGACGCGCCAGACGCGCGCCAGCAAGTGCTGCGCACCGCGCTGGCGCAAAGCGACAAGGTGCGCCGGCTGTCGCAGCAATTGTTCGAGCTGGCCGCGTTGCAAGGCAGCGGCCAGGTGTTGCAGCGTGAACGCTTTGCGCTGGATGAACTGGTGGCCGACGCGGTGCAGAAGTTCGACCAACCCGGCGTGGCCGCCAGCGTCACCCTGGCCGGCAGCGAACCCGGCCGGCTGGAGCTTGACGGTGACCTGCACCTGATTGAACGCGCCATCACCAACCTGATCGACAACGCCCTGCGCCATGCGCCGGGCACCAGCCCGGTGTTGGTGAGCCTGCGCCGTGAAGGCCAGCAAGCGCAGATCGTGGTGCAAGACAGCGGGCCGGGGCTGCCGCAGGAACTGGCCACGCGCTTGCAGCAAGGCCAGTCGCTGCGCGACCCGCCGACGCGGCGCGCGGGGGGCGGCATCGGCGGCCTGGGCCTGGCCATCGCCCAGCGCGTGGCCCAGTTGCATGGTGGCAGCCTGCGCCCGCTGCCGGCGCCGCAGGGGGGCACGCGGCTGTGTCTGGCGTTGCCGCTGCTGAATTAACGTTTCACGTAATCACCAAAGCTACATGCGGCGGCGGCACATCTCGGCGCCTGTGTCGCAGCCGCCGCGGCATTGCAGCCGCGCCTGATCGTCTTTGGCGGTTTGCTGCTGCTGCACCTGCGCGGCGCGCTGGCGCTCGGCTTCGGTCTTGGGCTTGGCCAGGGCAATGCCAAGGGCCGTGGCCAGGCCTGAATTCGAATGCGATGAATTGCATTGATCCAGACAGTAGTTCTGCTTGTCCAGGCACGACGCATTGGCGCTCAGCGGCGGCGGCGATGAGCAGCCCAGCAAGGCGGCGGCGCTGGCCAAGACCAGCGCCAGTGAGTGCATGGAGGGAATATGAAATGTCATGTGGCGTCGGGGTTGCGATCAAAATTTCAGTGGCTGGGCCGGTGCCTTGTCGCACTCGTACGTGTAGCAACCGTCCTTCATCTGCCCGGTGGCGCGGCTGAGCATGCCGCCGGGCCAGCGAAAGAAGGTGGGCGCCACCTCGCAGGGCTGGCCGTCGCAGCGCTTTTCCTGCAGCCACACCGACACCGTCTTGCGGATGTTCTGCCAGCCATGCGCCAGACAGGCCGAAGTGCTGGAACTGCCGCTCGTGGCGCCTTGGTAGTTG
Source organism: Burkholderiales bacterium (assembly GCA_043766725.1). GTDB lineage: Bacteria > Pseudomonadota > Gammaproteobacteria > Burkholderiales > Burkholderiaceae_C > Rubrivivax. The sequence goes on from JAYUHT010000523.1 coordinate 3,137, forward strand.
CGCGTGCGGCCGGCGGCGTCGGTGGTCTGGCTTGAGCTGTTGCTGCTGCTTTGCGTGCCGCTGCCATCGGAGGCAATGACCCGGCAGCTCAACACCAAGTCGGGCGTGCGCCCGGGCACGAAGTAGGCTTGCTCGTTGCCGGCGGCATTGCGAAAGCTTCTGGCCAGCACGCGGGCCACGCCGTCGGCAAATTCTTCGTTGCTGAAGTCCAGGCCGCGCCCGCCGTCGTAGACCTCCACCTGCCCTTCGATGCGATCGCCCATCTTGAAACCATGCACGCTGCGGCTGGCGCTGACGACGGTGCCGCTGTAGTCGG
>JAYUHT010000524.1:0-9102 GCA_043766725.1 Burkholderiales bacterium
CGAAGCCTATCTGGGCACGGGAGGCCATTGATGAGCACCACGTTGCTGAAAGTGACCAACCTGAAGGTGGCCTACGGCGGCATCCAGGCCGTCAAGGGCGTGAGCTTCGAAGTCAACCAGGGTGAACTGGTCAGCCTGATTGGCGCCAACGGCGCCGGCAAGACCACCACGCTGAAGGCCATCACCGGCACCCAGGTGGTGGCCGATGGCCAGATCGAGTTCATGGGCAAGAGCATCAGGGGCCAGGGGCCGTGGGACCTCGTCCGCCAGGGCCTGGTGATGGTGCCCGAGGGGCGCGGCACCTTCACCCGGATGACGATCACCGAGAACCTGCAGATGGGCGCCTTCGTGCGTGACGACAAAGAGATCGACGCCGACATCGACAAGGTCTTCGCGATCTTCCCGCGCCTGAAAGAGCGGCGCAGCCAATTGGCCGGCACGATGAGCGGCGGCGAGCAGCAGATGCTGGCGATGGGCCGGGCCCTGATGGCGCGGCCCAAGGTGCTGCTGATGGACGAGCCCAGCATGGGCCTGAGCCCGATCATGGTCGACAAGATCTTCGAGGTGGTGCAGTCCATCCATGCCCTGGGCACCACGATCTTGCTGGTGGAACAGAACGCCAGCCGGGCGCTGAACCTGGCTGATCGCGGCTATGTTATGGAGTCGGGCGAGATCACCATGAACGGGCCGGCCAAGGCCTTGTTGAACGACCCCAAGGTGCGGGCGGCGTACCTGGGCGAATAAATCGCGCGCCACGCCACGGCGCCGCTGCGCAGTAACCTCGCGGTAACGCCCCGGGGCTATACCCGGGCCATGGCACCGCACCGCATGTCTGCACCCCTGCCCGCCACGCCCGCCACACCCGCCGCGCCCACCGCGCCCACCGCGCCTGCTTGGGAACTGCGCCTGCTGGGCCCACCCTGCCTCATTCGCCCAAACGGCGAGGCAGCGCTGGCCTTGCGCCCGAAAGACGCCGCCTTGCTGGCCGTGGTGGCCTTGGCCGGGCCGATCAAGCCCGACCACTTGGCCGCGCTGCTGTGGCCCGGCGCCGGCGCGCAGCAGGCCGTCACCAGCCTGCGCCAGCGGCTGTTCCGCCTGCGCCGCAATGCTGGTACCGCGTTGGTCAGCAGCGTGGCCATGGTGCAGCTCGATGCGGCGCTGCGCACCGACCTGGAAACTACGCTGCAACGCGTCGCACACGATGAACAAGCTGGCGCGGCCGAACTGCTGGGCGACCTGGACTTTGCCGACTTGCCAGACCTGGCCGAATGGCTCGCCGCCGAGCGCCAGAAATGGCGCGAGCGGCGTGACGCTGCATTGGCCGCCGCAGCGGCGCAGTGCGAGCGCGCGGGCGAAGTGGCCCGTGGCCTGGTCTATGCACAGCGCCTGCTCGACAGCAACCCGTTGGCCGAACATGCCCAGCGCCGTTTGATGCGGCTGCACTACCTGCGTGGCGACCGCGCCGCGGCCATTGCGGCGTTTGAACGATTCGAGCGCCGCCTGAAAGACGAACTCGGCGTGCGCCCGTCGGCCGAAAGCATCGAGCTGCTGGCCACCATCGAACGTGGCGCCAGCGCGCTGCCGCTGCGCCGCGCCGTGGCGCCCGCCAGCCTGATGCGCCCGCCGCGCCTGGTGGGCCGCGAGGCGCAGCTGCTGGCGCTGGAACACGCCTGGGCCACGCAGCGCCTGTTCCTGGTGGTGGGCGAGGCCGGCATCGGCAAGAGCCGGCTGCTGCACGAGTTTTCCGCTGCACGCGCCGGTTTGGTCAGCGTGCAGGCCCGCCCGGGTGACGCCGGCATCGCCTACGCCGTGCTGGCCCGCTTGCTGCGCGCCGTGCTGGCGCTCCACGCGGTGGCGTTGATGCCGGGGCGCGCTCAAGAGTTGGCCCTGGTGCTGCCCGAGCTGGGCGCTGCTGTCACGCTGGCGGGCGAGGCGCAAAAGCTGCTGCTGCAAAACGCCGTGCAGGTCACGCTGGCCGGTGCCGCAGCGGCTGGTCTGCAAGCGGTGATCGTCGATGACTTGCACTTTGCCGACGATGCCAGCTTCGAGTTGCTGCAAGCACTCGTGCAAGCCCCTGCGTTGGCCGCGCTGCGCTGGGGCCTGGCGCAACGGCCCAGCGCCGCGGCCGGGGCGGCACTGCATATGCGCCGCGCACTCGAAGAGGCGGGCCAGCTCGAAGCGGTGACCTTGCCGCCGCTGGATCTGCCGCAGTTGGTCGGCTTCATCGAGTCGTTGGATCTTGGCGATCTGGCGCACGCTGGGCTGGCGCCAGCGCTGTTGAAGCACACTGGCGGCAACCCGATGTTCGCGCTCGAAACGCTGAAGGATCTGGTCTTGTCAGGCCAGGCGCTGGAGTCGGGCATGCGGCTGCCGCAACCGGTGAGCGTGGCTGCGCTGGTGCAGCGGCGCCTGGCGCAGTTGTCCGCCGAGGCCTTGCGCCTGGCGCGCGTGGCCGCCCTGGCCGGCCCCGACTTCACGGCCGACCTGGCCGCCACGGTGCTCGATGCGCACCCGCTGGACATCGCCGAGCCCTGGCGCGAACTCGAAGCGGCGCAGGTCATTCGCGACGGCGGCTTCGCCCATGACCTGATCTTCGAGGCCACGCTGGCCTCGGTGCCCACGCCCATTGCGCAATTGCTGCACCAGCGCATTGCGCAGCACCTGGTGGCTCGCGGCGCGCAGCCTGAATGCGTGGCGCCGCACTGGGCCGGAGCGGCGCAATGGCTTTTCGCCGGGCAGGCCTACATGGCGGCTGCGCGGCGCGCGCAGAACGCCTCGCAGCGCACGCACGAGGTGGAGCATTGGCGCGCCGCCGCGCAGGCCTTCGACTTGGGCGCAGCGCCTGAGCTGGCCTTTGATGCGCGTTGCCAAAGCATTGATGCACGCATCGTGGTGCAGGGCGTGACGCAGGCCAATGTGGTGATCGACGAACTGCTGGCCGCGGCCCAGAGCGACGGCCAGCGCGCCGCAGCGCTTATCGCCCGCGCCAACGCCGCGCTGATGGCGGCCGACCATCAAACCGGCATCGCTGCCGCGGTGCAGGCTGGCCAACTGTTGCGCCAGGCCGGCTCACCCTGGCCCGGCTTCAACGCCGCGCGGCTGCACGCAGTGGGCCTGGCGCAGGCGGGCAGCGCGGTTGAAGCGCTGGCCATCATCGAGCCTTACCGCGCACTGGTTGAGCAAGGCGCCACGCCCGAGCAGCGCGGCCGCTTTTGGGCCGACTATGCCTATGTGCTGAACGGTGCACGCCGCCTGCGCGACACCGCGCATGCGCTGCGCCAGGCCATGGCCAACGCGCAAACCTTGGGCGACCTGGCCGAGCTGGCCACGCTCACCTCCAACTTGGCCACCGTGAGCGGCAACCTCGGCCGCGTGCCCGAGGCGCTCGAACTGGCCCGGCAATCGCTGGCCTTGCAGGCGCAATTGGGCAGCACCGGTGGCCCCGAGGGCGCGGTGGTGGAAACCTACCTCGGCTTGTACTGCGGCATGGTGGGCCGCTACGGCGAAGCGCTGGAACGGTTCGATGCCGCGCTGGCCACCTTCCAGCGCGACAAGCAAGTGGTGTGGACGGCCGTGGCCGCCAACCACAAGGCGCAGTTCTTGATCGACCTGGGCCAGTTCACGCGTGCGCACCAGGCGCTGCAATACGAGGCGCCGCCCATTGCCCATGTGCGTGCCCGTGGCGCCACGGTGGCCGCGCGCCTGGCGCGCGCGCTGGGCCATTCCGGGCAGGGGCAGATCAACCAGGCGCTGGCAGAGCTGAGCAGCGGCGGCGACCCGCACATTCGCATGCACGCCTTGCTGGAAGACGTGCAGGGTGACGACCTGCCCCATACCCTGCGCCGCATCGACGAGGCCTTGAGCCTGGCCGTGCAGCTTGAATTCGCCGGCGTCGCGTTGAAGGCCAGGTTGCTGCGCGCGCAGGCCGTCAGCCGTGCCGGCCGGGTTGAAGAAGCGGCCGCGGCCATGCGCGATCTTGTGCCGCAGTTGGCGCAGGTGCAGCCGGCCGACATCTACCCGGGCCAGGTGTGGTGGCTGGCCGCGCAGGTGTTCGACGCCAGCGGCGACGGTGACCAGGCCTTGATGGCGCTGGCCCAAGGCGCCCAATGGGTGAAGCGCGTGGCGCTGCCGCATGTGCCTGAACCGTTCCGCGACAGCTTCCTGCAACGCAACCCGAGCAACCGCGCATTGCTGGCGGCGGCTGATCTAAAACGTTAAGGTTCATCAACCCATGACCGACTTCTGGCCGGCCTGCGGCTACACCTGTCTACAGCGCACCCCCAACGGCTGGCTGGCGCCCGGCGAGGCCTATTGGCGCCACCTCCTGGCACGGCCCGAACTGGCCTTGGTGGCCGAGTCGTGCCCGGCCGAGGTGGCCTTGCACCAGGCCCTGCAGCAGGGCCCTGCCGCTGCCGTGCCGGCGGCGGCGCTGCACGCCGTGCAAGACCCGGATGCCCGCGCCAACTACCAAATGTTCTTGCGCCTGCGCGACGGCCTGTTGGCCGCGGGCACGCTTGAAGCCTACTACTGCGGCCTGTTCCGCGCGGGCGCCATCACCATCGCGCCCGTGTTCATTGACCTCATCACCCAGGCCATTCTGCGTGGCTTGTTGGAAGACGAGGGCAGTGCGCTGGAAGCCCGCGCCGCCGAGCTGCTGTTTCGCCCGCAGCGCATCACCCTGCAGCAAGGGCGCGTGCTGGCCGGCGACAGTGAAACCCTGGGCCGGCTGAGTGACGGCGGCGGTTTTGGCAGCCTGGGCCGCTTGCTGGCCGAAGCCCAGGCGCCGTTGCGCCAGGCGCAACTGGCGGTGCTGACGCTGGACAACGCCTTCGACTACTGGCATGACGGTGAACGCCACCGCTTTGTGCTGGACCTCACCGCCAGCGTGCCCAAGCAACTGACCAGTGGCGTGAGTGTGGCCCTGCCAGCGGCGCAGTCCGGCCTGGCCGCCTTGGCGCGCGTGTTGCAGCGCTGGGTGGCGCACCTGCTGGGCATAACGGTTCAGATCAGCCCGGTGGCGCGCATTGACGATGCTCGCTGGCGCTGGCATGTGGGCCTGGACGCTCAAGCCAGCGAACTGCTGAACCGCCTGTACACCGGCCAGCCGGTTGATGAAGCCGGCATGCAGCGTTTCGTTGGCCTGTTCAGGTTGGAGTTCGAGAACCCGGCCGAAATGCAGGCCGATGTGGCCGGCAAGCCGGTGTACCTGGGCTTGGCCATGAACAGCGAACAGCAATTGCGCCTGAAGCCGCAGAACCTGTTGTTGAACTTGCCGCTGGCGCGGGCCAGTTAGTCCGCCCGCGCGCCAGTGGCCTTCACCACCCGTTCGTACTTGGCCAGCTCGGCGCGCACGAAGGCGGCAAACTGTTCTGGCGTGGTGGCGGCCGGTTCGGCCAGCAAGGTGGCCAGCCGCGCCTTCAGCTCAGGCGTGCCCAGCGCATCGACAAAGGCCTTGTTCAGGCGCTGAGTCATTTCAGGCGTTAGCCCAGCCGGCGCGAACAGGCCGAACCAGGTGTTGACATCAAACTGCGCCAGGCTGCCGCCGGCCTCGGCCAGGGTGGGCACATCAGGCATGGCGCTGCTGCGCGCGGCGGTGGTGACGGCGATGGCGCGCAACTTGCCGCTCTTGATGTTGGCCGAGGCTGCTGCCAGGTTGTCAAAGTTCAGATCAACCTGGCCGGAGACGAGTGCGAGTTGCGCCGGTGGCCCGCCCGCATAGGGAATGTGCACCATGAACACCCCGGCCTGCGCCTTGAACATCTCGCCGGCCAGGTGACCGGCGCTGCCATTGCCGCCCGAGCCGTAGTTCAGCCGGCCCGGGTTCTTCTTCGCGTGTCGCACCAGGTCGCTCACGCTGCGGATGCCCAGACGCTGCGCCACCTCGGCATTCATGACCAGCACGTTGGACACCTGCGCCACGCGCGTGATGGGCGTGAAGTCGCGTAGCGCGTCGTACGGCATCTTGCTGTACAGCCAGGGGTTGATGGCATGCGTGGCCACTGCACCCATCACCAGCGTGCGGCCATCGGGCGCGGCCTTGGCCACCAGGTCCGCCCCCAGGTTGCCGCCGGCGCCGGGCCGGTTTTCCACCACCACCGGGCCCAGGCTGGCCTTCACGCTTTCAGCCAGCGCGCGCGCCACGATGTCGAGCGGGCCGCCAGGTGGGTAGGGCACCACCAGGCGGATCGGCGGCGTGCCTTGGGCCAGGCCCAACGTGGCCGCGGCAAGCAGCGCCAGGCCCACCATGCCGCGGCGATCGAGATTGCGCGTCATGCCAGCACCCCATGTTTGTCGGCTTCGCTGGTGAAGCTGTCGGCGTAGAACTCGTCCGCGGGCAGGCCGCACAGCGCCGTGAAGTCGTGCCGCGCGGCGTCCACCATCACCGGCACACCGCAGGCATAGACCTGGTGGCCATGCAGGTCCGGCTGGTCGTGCATCACCGCCTGGTGCACCAGGCCCGTGCGGCCGGCCCACGCATCCTGCGGTTTGGGTTCAGACAGCACCGGCACATAGCGCAGCCAGGGCAGGGCGGCGGCTTGTTGCTGTGCCCATTCATGCAGATACAGATCAGCCAGGCTGCGGCAGCCCCAGTACAACACGGCAGGGCGTTGGTTACCTTGGTGTTGCAGCGCTTCAATCAAGGCCTTGATGGGGGCCAGGCCGGTGCCGCTGGCCAGCAGCACCAGCGGCTTGCTGCCGTCGCCTTGCAGGAAGAAACTGCCATAAGGGCCTTCGATGCGCAGGATGTCTTTCTCTTTCAGCGCGGCCAGCACGGTGTCGGTGAACTGGCCGCCCGGCAAGTGGCGGACGTGCAGTTCGATGGCCGGCGGCGTGCCCAGCGTGTGCGGCGCATTGGCCATGGAATAGCTGCGCCGCGCGCCGTCGCGCAAGATGAATTCGATGTACTGGCCGGCGCGGTATTGCAGGTTCTGGTTGGCCGGCAATTGCAGGCGCAGCAGGCTCACGTCGGCGCAGGGCCGCTCGATGCTGATCACGCGCGTGGGCATTCTCAGGATCGCGCCGCTGCCCGCGGCCGGCACGCTGCGCGCTTCGATCACGCAGTCGGTCTGCGGCGCGGCGCAGCACGGCAAGATCAAGCCGACGGCTTCTTCGGCCGGCGACAAGGCCTTGGCCTGGTGCACGCCGTGAATCACGCGGCCGGAGATGAGCTTGGATTTGCACGAGCCGCAAGCGCCGTCGCGGCAGCCATAGGGCATGCCGATGCCCTGGCGGATGGCCGCGCTGAGCACGGGTTCGTCGCGCGCCGCGGTGAAGCGCAGTTGCGAGGGTTGCAGGGTGATCGTGAGGCTCATCGTTTTGGGGTCATGCGTGCGGCAGGGGCACGCTTAAACTGGCTCGCGATTGTGCCCGCCCCCTTTCACCTCACGCCTTGCGCCCACCTGTTCGTCCCACCCTTTTGATCATTGGCTGCGGCGATGTGGGCCTGCGCGTGGCGCACCTGTTGCAAGGCCGCCTGCGCATCCTGGCGTTGACCTCGCAGCCCGCGCGCTGTGGCGAGTTGCGCGCTGCCGGCATCACACCGCTGGTGGGCAACCTGGATGACCCGGCCAGTCTGCAACGCCTGGCCGGCCTGGCCGACTGGGTGCTGCACCTGGCGCCACCGGCTGCCAGCGGTGAGCGCGACTTGCGCACCACCCACCTGCTGCAAACCTTGATGCGCCGCCGCTTGCCGCGCGTGCTGGTCTACGCCAGCACCAGCGGCGTGTACGGCGACTGCGCGGGCGAGTGGGTCGATGAAACCCGAAGCGTGGCCCCCGCCACCGCGCGGGCGCGGCGCCGTGTGGATGCCGAAGCGCAGGTGCGCGCCTTCGGCCGCGCCAGCGGCGTGCGCGTGGCACTGCTGCGCATTCCCGGCATCTATGCGCTGAACCGTGATGGCGGCGACCCGCGCGAGCGCCTGGCGCGCGGCACGCCGGTGCTGGCCGCGGCGGACGACGTCTACACCAACCACATCCACGCTGACGACCTGGCGCGCGCCTGCGTCACGGCCCTGCTGCGTGCGGCGCCGCAGCGGGTGTACAACGTTTGTGATGACTCGCAACTGCGCATGGGCGACTACTTCGATCTGGCCGCGCGGCTGCATGGCCTGCCGCCGCCGCCGCGCATCAGCCGCGCGCAGGCGCTGGTTGAAATGCCCGCCCTGAGCTTGAGCTTCATGAGCGAATCGCGCCGCCTGCGTAACACCCGCATGAAGCGCGAATTGCGCTTGCGGCTGCGTTACGCCACGGTGGCGCAAGGGTTGGTGTGAGCGTGCCTCACCAACCCAGCGCCAACAAACCATGGGCCGCAACGACCGTGACACCCAGCGCGCTGCCGTAGCACAGCGCTTGCGGCACGGGACCGGGCTGGATGCCGAAGTCATGCAGGCTCTTGTACAGCCGGTGCGCGGCATGCCAGGCGAACAACATGATCACCGCGAACAAGAACGCCTTGCCCAGGCCATGCTGCGCAAAGGCGAGCATGCGCGCATAACTCATGGTTCCAGCCGGCAGCAGCAGCGCCAGCGGCACGGCGATGCCGGTGATGACGATCAGCGCCGGCCCGCACAGCGCCGACAAGCTGCCGCCGGCGCCGAACAGCGCCCAGAAGATGGGGGCGTTGGATCGCTTCATGGCCGCAGCACCCAGGCCCAGATCAGCAACGCCAGGTTGCTCACCAGCGCCGCCACCAGCCCAGCGCGCATCAGCGTCGCATCTGACACGCGCACACCGCGCCGGAACAGCATGGGCAAGGTCTTGGGCATGACCTCGAACCAGGTGTAGGCGTGATAGACCATGGCCACCAGCAACACAGCGTGAAAGGCGATCGACAGCGGGCTGCGCAGCGCCTCCAGCCAGCCATCCCACGCCGCCTGGCCTTGCGCCAGGCGCAGCACGCCGATCATCAACACCACGGCATAGGCCATCACGGCCAGGGCCGTGGCCTCGCGCCACATGTAGCGCACAAAGAACGGGTCGCGCCGCCACCAGCCGGTCATCGGCCGCTTGAAGCTCATGTTTTTTCTGCCTTGGGTTTGAGCCAACCCAGAAAGTAATCCTTGGCGCTGTTCACCTTGTTCTGGTTCACGGCGTGCGCCGGGTC
>JAYUHT010000525.1:0-3448 GCA_043766725.1 Burkholderiales bacterium
GGGAATGGCGTCGATGAACACCACATCGTCGGGCGTCCACCATTTGGCGATCTTGCCTTCGAAGAACGCCAGCAATTCATCGCGGCCGAGTTCGACGCCGGGCTTCCTAACCACCACCAACAGCGGCCGCTCGTCCCACTTCGGGTGAAAGGCTGCTATGCACGCCGCCATGGCCACGCCGGGGTGCGCCATGGCGATGTTTTCCAGGTCGATCGAGCCGATCCATTCGCCGCCGCTCTTGATCACGTCCTTGCTGCGGTCGGTGATCTGCATGAAGCCTTCGGCGTCGATCGCGGCCACGTCGCCGGTGGGGAACCAGCCGTCGCGCAAGGGGTTGCCTCCTTCCGCCTTGAAGTATTCGCCGATGATCCAGGGCCCGCGCACCAGCAGTTCGCCGCTGGTGCTGCCGTCCCAGGCTATTTCGGCGCCGTCTTCGTTCACCACTTTCATGTCCACGCCGAAGATGGCGCGGCCCTGTTTGGCCATCACCGCATAGCGGTCTTCTTGAGTGCCGTGCAGCTGGTGCGGCTTGAAGCTGGCCACGGTGCCCAGGGGGCTCATCTCGGTCATGCCCCAGGCATGCATCACGTGCACGCCATGGGTTTCATTGAAGCTCTTGATCATGGCCGGCGGGCAGGCCGAGCCACCGATCACGCTGCGCCGCATGGTGCTGAACTTCAAGCCGTTGGCTTCAACATAACCAAGCAGGCCCTGCCACACCGTGGGCACGCCGGCGCTCAGCGTGACGCGCTCGCTTTCAAACAATTCGTAGAGCGATTTGCCGTCAAGCCCCGGGCCTGGAAACACCAGCTTGGCGCCGACCATGCACGCCACATACGGCAGGCCCCAGGCATTCACGTGGAACATCGGCACCACCGGCAGGATCACGTCGGCCGCGCCGCAGTTCAGGGCGTCGGGCGAGCACGCCGCCAGGCTGTGGATGACGGTGGAGCGGTGGCTGTACAGCACGCCCTTGGGGTTGCCGGTGGTGCCCGAGGTGTAGCACAGCGAACTGGCGCTGTGTTCGTCGAATTCCGGCCAGATGTAGGTGCCGTCCTGTGCAGCCAGCAGTTCTTCGTAGCACAGCAGGTTGGGGATCTTGCTGGCCGCGGGCATGTGGGCGCGGCTGGTCATGGCAATGAAGTGCTGCACCGTCTTCAGCCGCCCGGCCACGGCCTCCACCAGGGGCAGGAAGGTCATGTCGAAGCACAGCACCTGGTCTTCGGCATGGTCGGCGATGTAGGCCACCTGGTCGGGGTGCAGGCGCGGGTTCAGCGTGTGCAGCACGGCACCCGACCCCGACACCGCGTAATACAGCTCCAGGTGCCGGTGGCCGTTCCAGGCCAGCGTGGCCACGCGCTCGCCGGGTTGCACGCCCAAGGCACCGAGGGCCTTGGCCATCTGGCGCGACCGGGCCGCAACCTCGCGGTAAGTGGTGCGGTGGATGTCGCCTTCAACGCGGCGCGACACCACTTCCTGCTCGCCATGGTGGCGCTCGGCGTGCACGATCAGTGAAGAGATCAGCAGCGGCATGTTCATCATCAAACCGTTCATGGCTCGGGCTCCTGTTGGGGTTCAGAGTTGGGTGCGCACATGCTGCGCCAGGGCAGCCAGCATGGCATCGAGCGCCGCTTGCAGGCGCGCGAAGTGCTCGTTCTTGCGGTGTTGCGCCACCTCGGCGTAGCAACTGCGCTTGATTTCGATTTGCAGCGAATGCCGGTGTTCATGTGGCCGGCCATTCTTGCGGATGATCGCCACGCCCTTGAACGGGTCGTTGCGCGCCACGCTGTAGCCGCTGGCCCGCAGGCTGGTCTCGATCAACGCCAGCACCTCGGGCCCGGCGGTGCTGCCGTCCAGGTCACCCAGCACGAAGTCAGCCAGAGGCTTGACCGGCAGCTTCAGGCGCGCATAGGAATCGTCGGGCATGGAATGCACGTTGAGGTGCCACACCGCGCCATGCTGGGCGTGCGCGCCTTCAATCGCCGCGCCCAGCGCCTGGTGGTAGGGGCGCCAGAACTCGTCGATGCGGCGCTGCACCTCGGCCACGCTCAGGGCGCGCGCATACATCGGCACGTCGTCCAACAGGCTGCGCCAGATGAGGCCGATGCCCAGCGCCGTCTTGGGGCCCGGCGTCACGGGGTGCGGCCAGGGCGCGTCGAGCATGGCCACGTCCAGATCGGCCAGGGTGCGGTTGGGGTCGATGTAGGCGCGCGGGAAGGTGGCGCAGACCAAGGTGGCGCCATGGCTGGGGGCATGGGCATACAACTCGTCAACGAACAGGTCTTCGCCGCGCCGCACCAGCTCGAACGGCGCGCTGTGGCCGAAGTCGGCCGGGTAGTGCGTGCCGCTGTGCGGGGAGTCGATGACGATTGGCAGGCCGGCCGCGGCAAGCGGGCGCTGCACGAGAACGGGGGCGATGCGCATGGGCTTGATGGGGGCCAGAAGTGTTGCCGTGACGATAGGCTACATTGCGCGCCGCCAAAGTCTGGGATGCCCGATGCGTTTGCTGTTGAGTTTGCTGCTGCTGTGCTGCGCCACGGCCCAGGGCGCCGAGGTGGCGCTGGAGGATCTGACCACCACGCAGGTGCGCGAAGCCCTGAACGCCGGCCACACCGTGGCCATCGTGCCCGTGGGCGGCACCGAGCAGAACGGCCCGCACATGGTGCTGGGTAAGCACAATCAGCGCGCGCGCGAACTGGCCGCGCGCATTGCGCGCCAATTGGGCAACGCGCTGGTGGCGCCGGTGCTGAGCTATGTGCCCGAAGGCCAGATCAGCCCGCCCACCGAACACATGCGCCATGCCGGCACCATTTCCATCCCTGACGCCGCGTTCAAGAGCGTGCTGGCCGCCACCGGGCGCAGCCTGAAGCAGCATGGCTTCACCGACGTCGTCTACCTCGGCGACAGCGGCAACTACCAGCACCTGCTGCAAGAGGTGGCGGCCGGCTTGAACCAGGAATGGGCTGGGCGCGGCGCGCGCGCGCACTTCATCAAGGAGTACTACCAGGCGGGCCAGGCGCCATTCATGGCCGCGCTGCGCGCCAAGGGCCTGAGCGACGCGCAGATCGGCAGCCATGCCGGTGCCGCCGACACCGCCTTGCTGATGGCGCTGCACCCGGCCGGTGTGCACGTGCAAGCCATGCCGCGCGACATGCAGGCCGGCGCTAACCAGGGCGTGCGTGGCGACCCGCGGGTCGCCAGCGTTGAACTGGGACAATTGGGGGTGGATTTGATCGTCACGCGCAGCGTGGCGGCGATCCGCCAGGCCACCGCGCGGCCATGACTCGCCAAGCTGCCAGCGCCCACCACTTCTTTCGGAACTTGCCTCGACCCATGCCAGCCGACCCTGACCGCATTCTTCCTGCCGCCACCGCCGTGGTGAGCTTCATCACCCTGGCCACGGTGGCGCTGTGGGTCACCGCGCAGCCGGCATCACCGCCGGCATCAC
>JAYUHT010000526.1:0-3445 GCA_043766725.1 Burkholderiales bacterium
GCTGCACAAAGACCTGCTGCGCGTGTACCCGCAACTGCGCGGCGTGCAGGTCGAGCATGCCTGGAGCGGCCTGATGAGCTATGCCCGCCACACCATGCCGCAGCTCGGCCGCACGGCCGCCGGGCTGTGGTTTGCCATGGGCTTCGGTGGCCACGGCGTGGCGCCCACCTCGGTGGCCGGCGAGCTTCTGGCTGATGCCTTGAGCGGCCGGGCCGAGCTGCCCGCTGCATGGGCCGGCTATGGCCTGGCGCCGGTGCATGGCCGAGCCGGGCTGCTGGCTGCGCAGGCGCGCTACAGCTGGGCGCAAATGCGTGATGTTTGGCAGGATGTTTGGCGTGATGTTTGGCGGGGTGCCGGGCGCGGTACTGGGCTTGATACCGGGCATGACACCGGCCCGCGCTGATCTTGCCTCGACAATCCCCCGCCATGGCCAACGCACTCGCCGCCTTCACCCCCAGCCCAGCGCAGGCCTGGGCCCTGCTGTGGCTGGCCATCGTGCTCGAAGTCGTGGGCACCACCTGCATGAAACTGTCGCAAGGGCTGAGCCAGTTCGCGCCTTCGGCTGCCATGTTCAGTTGCTATGCGCTGGCCTTCGCCTGCAATGCCTTCGTCACCAAAACGCTCGACCTGAGCGTGACCTATGCCGTGTGGTCAGGCGTGGGCACGGCGGCCACGGCATTGATCGGCATGGCCGTCTTCCGCGAGCCGGCCACGGCGCTGCGCATGGCCTGCATTGGCCTGATCGTGATCGGCGTGCTCGGGCTGCACAGCGTGTCGCGCGCGCCGTAGTCCAGCGTTGCAGCCACTTGGCACCCGCGCACGCACGCCGCTTTGGCGTTGCCGTGATCCCATGAACATGTGAGCCGCGGCCGCTTCCTCTCATCCCTCTTAGTGAGGTGGCTTCAAGCCGCAAGCCATAGCCTGGTGTGGCGACGACGCTTGGCACCCGATGCCGCAGCGGCCAACGCACCCACAACGCTTTGCGGAGGTATCCATGTCAACAACACGCCGTGCCCGTTTCGCCCCGTCAGCCATCGCCCTGGCCACGGCCAGCATGATCACCGGCTGCCTGTTCGGTGGTGGTGATGGCGACGCCATTCCCCCACCACCCGTCGTGGCAGCAACCCAGCTCAAAGGCGTGGTGGCCAGTGGTGCGGCACTGGGAGGCGCGAGCGTGAGCGTGATCGACAGCGACGCCGCCACCATCGACCCCGCGGCCGTGACCGCCGCAGACGGCAGCTACACGATCAACGTCACCGGCTTGAAAGCCCCCCTGGTGGTTCAAGCCACCGGCACCGTGGAAGGCGTGGTCACACGCATCGTGGCGGTGGTGCCAACGCTGACGGCCGAGGCCGACAACACCGCCAACGTCACGCCGCTGACCAACGCAGTGGCCGCACTCATCGCACCGGGCGGCGACCCGGCGGCCTTGCTCTCGCCCGCTGCCTTGGTCGCCAACGTCACGGCCACCAAGGTGGCGAATGCGAATGCGCTGCTGGTCAACACCTTGAACACCGACGCCAGCATTGCCAGCGCCCTGGGCGCCAACTTCAGCCCCTTGACCACCGCGTTCGTGGCCAACGGCACGGGGGTTGACGGCGTGCTGGACAAACTCGCGCTCGAAGTCTCCGGCACAGGCGTGGCCATCACCAACCTGGCCGCACCGCTTTCCGGCGCCGGTGTGCAACAGGCCGTGGTGCTCACCGCGGCGCAAACCACTACGCCCGCCACGGTGGCGCCGTTGCCAGCGTCAGCCATTGCGGCCGACCTGCCCACCGCGGCCGAGATTGCTGCGCTGGGCGCCAAGTTCCAGGCTTGCATGGCATTGCCGGTGGCCAGCCGGGTCACGCTCGACACGGTGGGCACGGTGACGGCGGTATCCGCCACCTGCAACTTCGCGGCTGCGGGCTGGAAGTCGAACGGCCGCACCTGGCTTGAAGAATTGGGCCAGTTCACCTTTGCGAAGAATCAATTCACCGGCGCATCGGTGGGTAAGGGCTTGATCGTCTTGACGGCGGCGCCCGACAACTTCACCGACCCGAAAGAGTTCAAACACCCGCAGTGCAACACCGCCACCTGCGTGGTGGTGCGCTACCCGCTGACCACGCCGGGCGGCCAGGTTGCGGGCAGCGACTGGCTGCTGGGCAAGATCGGCGGAGTGTGGAATTTCGTCGGCAACCAACGACCCTACCGCGGCTTTGTTGAAGCGCGCTTGAGCCGTAAGGTCAACGCCAACCGCGACGGCGCGGCGGCGGGCAACACGGGTGACCCCTACTTCTTCAAGGACCGATTCGAATCCACCCTGCGCCTGGCCTTCGACTTGCGCGTGGGCAGCACCAGCAATGTGCGTGCGGTGCGAATCACCGGGCCCGGCCTGCCTGCTGCCGGCGTGGTGATGTTCCGCTCGCAGCGTTGCGCGACGGATGACCGCATGGGCATCAGGTATCAAAACGGTTCCACCCGCGAAGCCAGCAACACCGCCGTCTTCGTGACTTGGACCGGCGGCTCGGCCGCTGATTTCGTGCTCGATGCCGCCAATCTGGACGGCACGCCCCTGGCCATGCCCACGCCGGTGCTGAACGCCACCACCGCGTCGTTCCAGGACTTCGCGCCCGCAGCGGTGGCCAACCAGGGCACGGTGATCCCGGCCTGGTCACGCTACAAGATGGAAGTCTTCCATCACGACGTGATGTCCGACACGCCCGACGAAGTCGTTTACGTCCGCATCAATTCGGCCGCCGAGAACGCGGCGCTGGGTGTGGGCAAGTCGTGGCCCACGCTGGCCAGCAGCTTCGTCGATGCCTACCTCAAGCCCACCGGCACCGCGGCCGGGGCGGTGAGTTCTCTGGCAACGTCCATGACCTGGGCCGCGGCGGCGGGCAGCTATGTCGGCTCAAGCTATTTGTTTGGCCAGAACTTCGCGACGCTGAACAACAACCAGGGCGAGTCGGCCAACTATGCGCACCGCGCGCGGCTTGACTTCGAACCCGCCGTGCTGGGCAACACCAGCGCCACCGGGTTTGAATTCGCCACCGTGGCGTCGGGCACCAGCTTGTCCACCTTCACCCAGAATGCCGGCACCAACCCGAACCCGCGCTGCACATCAACCGACCTGGTGCCGCTCAGCGCCAACACCAACGACTATCGCGAAGCCGGCCTGTCGTTCCGCGGCAGCGATCGCAAGCTGTACCAAACCATCTGGTTCTGGGACAACTGATCACGTCTTGCATGGCATGAACCGCGGGGCCCTTCGGGGCCCTGTTTCGTTTCTGGCCGCGGCGCGCCGAACCCTTGGGCCAGTAAGTCGCGCTCCCTACACGCCACCGACTGCGCCGCCTAGCATCCGCCCCCTTGTCCACATCTGCGCCCAACATGTTCGACTACCTCATCATCGGCGGCGGCTCCGCCGGCTGCGTGCTGGTCGCACGCCTGAGCGAAGACCCGG
>JAYUHT010000527.1:0-9075 GCA_043766725.1 Burkholderiales bacterium
TGCGGCCTGCGTGTCGCGGCGCACCACCAGTTGCTTGCGCAGCAACGCCGGCAGCGCACGCTCGGCCGTGTTGTCGATGGCTTCGAGCGCCTCACGCGAAAACACATGACCAACGATGGCCGCCTGCTGCAAGGCACTGCGCTCGGGCGCGCCCAGCGCGTCCAGCCGCGCTTGCAGCACACCCGTCAGCGTGGGCGGCACGCGCGCGTCGACCAGTTTGTCTGGCAGCACCCGCCAGCCTTCGGCGTCGGTCGCGATGACGCCGTCGTCGATGAGCATCTTCACCAGCTCTTCCATGTAGAACGGGTTGCCCTCGGCGCTGGCTGTGACCAGCGCGCGCAGTGCCGCTGGCACTTCATGCAGGCGCTGCAGCAGCCCGTCGGCCAGCTGCTGGCTGAAGGACTTGTCCAGCGGCTTCAGGTCGATGCGCTGCTGCGCTACACCAGGCTCGGCCCAGCCCTCGTGACGCTCGAAGAAGCTCGGCCGCGACAGCGCCAGGCACAGCAGCGGTGTGTCGCGGTTGCGGCGCTGCAAGTGGCGCAGCAGTTCCAGCGAGTCGGCGTCGGCCCAGTGCAGGTCGTCCAGGACCACCAGCACCGGGCGCTGCTCGGCCATGCGGTGCAGGCTTCGCGCGGCGGCGTCGTAGGCGCGGGCCTTGAACTGGCGCTCATCGCCGAGCAGCTCTTCGATGTGCGGGCTGGCCGAGAAGTCCAGGCCGATGAGATGGCCCAGCAGTGTGATGGCCGTCCTGCCTTGGTCAGCCTCGTTCGCAAACAAGGGTGTCAGGCCTTCGACGAACATGTGCCGCGCCGCTTCGGGTGCGTCGCCGTCGGTGATGCCGAACTGGCGTGTGAGCACCTCGCGCCACAGGCCGTGGGGGTTCAGCTCGCTGCGCGGGTGCGCGCGGCCCAGCAGCAGCCAGGCCTGTTGCAACTCGGTGCTTTGCAGGAATTCGGCCAGCAGCCGGCTCTTGCCCAGGCCGGCGTCACCCACCACCGTGGCCGCTGCGGCACAACGCGTGCCAACCACCGACGCGAACGTCTCGCGCAGCTGCGCCAGCTCGGCCGCGCGCCCGACCATGGGCGTGCGTACACCTTCGATGCCGCGGTTGGCGACACGAAAGGCGCGTGGCCGCACGCGTTCAACGAGGTAGCTGCGCAGCGGCTCGGCCACGCCCTTGACGCTGATGGGCGCCTGCTCGGCCACGTCGAAGAGGCCGCGCACATGGCGCCAACTGTCGTGGCTGATGCGCAGCCGGCCTGGCGGTGCGCTTTGTTCCATGCGCGCGGCGAGGTTTACCGTGGCGCCGCGGATGCTGCCTTCGGCGTCGACGCCGCCGCCCAACAACACGCGACCCGTGTGCACACCGGCACGCACGTTGAAGTCGGGCACGCCGTGCTGGCGCTTCACCTGCAGCGCCAGCAGCACGGCGTCGTCGATGATGGCCAGGCCAGCGCGGATGGCAGCTTCGACATCGTCTTCATGCGCTTCGTCGGCGCCAAAAGCGGCCAGCATGCCGTCGCCGGTGTACTGCAGCACGCGACCATGGTTCGCCTGCACGATGGCGGTGAAGCGCGTCAGCGCGCCGTCCATCACCGCGTGGATCGCTTCCGGCCCGAGCTGCTGGCCCAGGGCAGTGGAGCCGACAACGTCGACGAACAGCACCGAGACCTGCTTGAGCTGCTGCGTGGCCACCGGCGCGTGGGCTTGTTCCTGCTCCAGCAATGCGGCCAGCTCGCGTCGCAGTGGCGCCAACGCCGAGTTGACGACGCCGTCGCCGAGAAGCGCGCGTTGCGCCTCCAGCGCGACGATGGTTGCCGCGAGTTGCTCTGCGGTGTCGTTCATCCCTGCCAGTATGCAATCAACGAGCCCAGTCTCTTGTTCCTGGCCAAAGCGCACTGCGCGCAGCATGGCCGACCCGATGTACACACCGGTCGATGGACGTCGAGAATCCCAGGTGATCGCCGGGTGCGCACTCGGCAGCGCCAAGTTGGCTACGGGCAAGCTCGGCGCCGCGCCCGTGGTTCTGATGGCGCAATGCGACCCAAAGCCAGGCCGCACCGAACAGCGCGCAGGCCGCGCGCGGCGCCCAGGTGCGGCCCTGCCACAAGGCCAGCCAAACTGCCAGGCCCAGGACGATGGCCAGCACCTGCGCCGGCCACATTTCGGCGTTGTAACGCTCGAACAGGCGGCAGTAGGTGCGCGCCGAAAAGAGCAGGAAGTCTGAAGGCCGGTAGGTCCACCACTCGCTCATCGCTGCGCACCACCCACGGCCGCGCTACAGCGCCGCAATGTGCGCCGCCATGCGTTGGCGCAGCGCGGCGTCGGGCATCGCGCCGCGCGCGAGGGAGGCGCCCACGAGGACAGGGCTCAAGCACTTCAACAATTTCACGGCATGAGGCCTGGTACGGGTCGTCGTGAGAGGCGATCCAAGTGTGCCTAGGTTTGCAGCCCGATCAGAGCTGATGTCTGGCGCGGGCGGCGGCCAAACTTTGAGCTTAAGTGGACACCGGCTGCTTCAGCTTGTAAACAGGTCGCGGTGCTGCTCGCGCAAAAAGTTTTTTTGCACCTTGCCCATGGGGTTGCGCGGCAGCTCGGCCACCACGAACACCGCCTTGGGCACCTTGAAGTTGGCGATGCCCTGCTTGAGCTGGGCCACCACTTCGCCGGCTTGCACCGAGGCGCCGGGCTTGGCCACCACCACCGCCACCACCGCCTCGCCGAAGTCGGCATGCGGCACGCCGACCACGGCCGACTCGGCCACACCCGGCAATTCGTTGATCACGCCTTCGATCTCGGCCGGGTAGACGTTGTAGCCGCCGGTGATGATCAAGTCCTTGCTGCGCCCGACGATGCGGACATAGCCTTGTGCATCGACCTGGCCCACATCGCCGGTCTTGAACCAGCCGTCGGCGCTGAATTCCTCGGCGGTTTTCTCGGGCATGCGCCAGTAGCCGGCAAAGACATTGGGGCCGCGCACCTGGACGCCGCCCACTTCACCGCTGGGCAGCACCGCGCCCTCTTGCGAGCACACGCGCAGGCCCACGCCGGGCAGCGCAAAACCCACCGTGCCGCGCTGTCGCGCCGTTTCGGGCCGATAGGGGTTGGACGTGAGCATCACGGTTTCGCTCATGCCATAGCGTTCCAGCAGCGTGTGGCCGCTGCGGGCGCGAAAGTCATCAAAGGTTTCCACCAGCAAGGGCGCCGAGCCACTGATGAACAGCCGCATGTGAGCGCAGGCCTGCGGCGTGAGCGCGGGCTCGCCGAGCAGGCGCACATACAGCGTGGGCACTCCCATGAAAACCGTGGCGTCGTTGAACCGCGCGAGGGTGGCTCGCGCATCGAACCTGGCAAACCAGATCATCTTGCTGCCGTTCAGCAGTGCGCCGTGCGAGGCCACGAACAGGCCGTGCACGTGGAAGATGGGCAGGGCGTGGATCAGCACATCGCCAGCCTGCCAGGCCCAAACTTCTTTGAGCGTGCGCGCATTGCTCACCAGGTTGCCATGGCTGAGCATGGCGCCCTTGCTGCGCCCGGTGGTGCCGCTGGTGTAGAGGATGGCGGCCAGGTCGGCGCTGCTGCGCTGGGCCACTTCATGGCGATCGTTCATCGAGGCCGCGCGGTCGAGCAACGTGCCGGTGCGGTCGTCATTCAGTGTGAAGACATTCTGCGTGCCCGCCTTGAACGCCAGCTGCGAGACCCAGCCGAAGTGCTTGCCCGAGCACACCACCACCGCCGGCTCGGCGTTGCCGATGAAGTATTCGACTTCGCTCGACTGGTAGGCGGTGTTCAGCGGCAAGTACACCAAGCCGGCGCGCAGCACGGCCAGGTAGAGCATCAGCGCTTCAACGCACTTTTCGGTTTGCACCGCCACGCGCGCGCCTGCGGGCAAGTCGAGCGTGGCCAGCAGGTTGGCCAGCATGGCGCTGCCAAGTTCCAGGTCGCGCCAGGTGTAGCGGCCACCAGCACCGGGGCCGTCGGCCACTTCCACGGCGGTGGCGTCCAGGTCGGCCGGAAAACCGGCGCGCAGGTGCGCGAACAAATTGCCGTTGCTCACTGGAGCCCCTCGGTCGGCGAGTACGCCGACCGATCCCCCGAGGGGAACGACGCCCGCGGCTCCATGCTCGCCTGCGCGAGCATGGACGGGCGGAGTGCCAGCCGCGTCCCGCGGCTGGCGGGGGCCGGCTTGCGGGCTGAGGCCGGACACAAACAGTCCTCACGGACTGTTTGTGTCTGCCGAAGGGCATGGGCCTGTGGCCCATGGCGGCCCGGCGCTCGGCCCGCCGCGATTTCTTTGGCGCTATGCTTCATCGGCCAATCAATCCAGCTTCGCGCCCGAGCTTTTCACCACCTCGGCCCAACGTTTGATTTCACCGGTCACGAACTTGCCATACGCGTCGCCATAGAGGTTGGGCGTTTCGGCGCCCAGGCCGGTCCACATCGCCTTCAGCTCGTCGCCGTTCAGCGCCTTGCGCATTTCGGCTTCCATGCGGTCGACGATGTCCTTGGGCGTGCCCTTGGGCGCCCACAGGCCGTACCAGGTGGCGACCTGGTAGCTGGGCAGGCCCGCTTCAGCCGTGGTCGGCGTGTCGGGGAAGCCCGGCGCGCGCTTCGGCCCGGCCACGGCCAGCGCCTTGATGCGCCCGCCCTTGATGTGCGTGGCCGATGAGCCCAGGCCGTCGAACATCATGTCCACTTGCCCGGCGATCAGGTCTTGCAGCGCCGGGCCGGCGCCGCGATACGGGATGTGCGTGATGAAGGTCTTGGTTTGCAACTTGAACAGCTCGCCCGCCAGGTGGTGCGAGGTGCCGTTGCCGGCCGAGCCGTAGTTGAGTTTGCCGGGGTTCTTGCGCACGTACTCGAGAAAACCTTTCAGATCACTCACCGGCACGCGCTGCGGGTGCACGACGATCACCTGCGGCACGCTGGAGATCAGCCCCACCGGGATGAAGTCTTTCTCAAGGTCGTAATCGAGCTTGGGGTACATCGCCGGCGCAATGGTGTGGTGCACCGCGCCCATGAAGAAGGTGTAGCCGTCGGCGGCCGCGCGCGCCGCGATGCCGGCGCCCAGGGTGCCGCCGGCGCCGCCGCGGTTGTCGATGATCACCTGCCGGCCCAGGTTCTTGGTCAGGATGGTGGTCAGCGGCCGCGCAAAGGCATCGGTGCCGCCGCCGGCCGGGAAGGGCACGACGATGGTCACCGGCTTGGCCGGCCAGGCGCCCTGCGCTCCCGCCCACGGCACCGCGCAGGCCAATAGCAAGGCGGGCAGGGCATGGGTCAGGGCGCGGCGGTAGCGGGCAGTCGGCTTGAGCATGAAGGGGTTCTCCGGTTTACAGCAAGGCTTGCACGGCGCGTGAGCGCGCAACTTCGCCTTGCAGGAATTTTTCGTGGCTGGCTTCGATCTTTTCCAGGTCGTACAGGTAGTTCACCATCAGGCCAAAGCTCTGTCTCAATCCCGCGGGCGCGAGGTTACCGCCCAGGTTCAGGCGTTCCAGCCGGGCGCCATTGTCGAGGTGAAAACGCGCCACCGGGTCGCCCGCCGGGGTAGGCGAAAGCCGCAGCAGGTAGGCCGACGCCAAGGCCAGCAAGGCGCGTTGCGACTGGGCATCGAGTTTGTCCTGTGCACTCAGTAATTTGAGTTCGCTCAGCTCGCCGTTGAACGCATGGCCCAGCCGCAGGCGGGCGGCATGCAGTTCAATGATGTCGTGCTTCTTCACCCCGGGCAGGGCAGCGAAATCGGGCTCGCTCAACAGCCAATTGGCAAAGCCCGGCACGGGCGACAAGGTGCAGAACGTGCGCAGGCGCGGAATCTCACGCTGCAACTGTTCGGCCACGCTCTTGATCAGGAAGTTGCCGAGCGACACGCCGCGCAAGCCCGGCTCGCAGTTGCTGATGCTGTAAAAGCAGGCCACGCGGTACTTGTCGCCCAGCAAAGGGGTGCTGGCCTTGTCGATCAAGGGCGCGATGGCCGCGGGCATGTCGGGCAACAGCGCCACTTCAACAAAGATCAGCGGCTCGCCAGGCAACTGCGGGTGGAAGAAGGCAAAGCAGCGGCGGTCGGGCTGCAGGCGCCGGCGCAGGTCGTCCCAGCCATCAACCGCATGCACGGCTTCGTGGTGGATGATGCGTTCGAGCAGTGCCGCCGGTGAATTCCAATCGACCCTTTGCATCCTCAAGAAGCCGGGGTTGAACCAGGACGTGAGCAAGTGCAGCAAATCGGATTCGAGAGCGCGCAATTCGGCGTGCTTGGGCAGCCGCAGCAGCAAGGCGCGGCGCAGGCGCAAGATGGTGGCGGTGCCGCCGGGCACGCGGTTCAGCCGGCGCAGCAGTTCCTGGCGCAGTGGCTCGGCGCTGCGCGTCAAGTCAATCAGGTTGGTGGCGCTGCGATCATCGCTGTAGGCCTGGGCACAGCGCAGCACGGCGTTGGGGTCGGGGCTCAGGTCCTTGGCCAAGTAGTCGAAGAAGGCGTCGAGCTGCCAGCCGTCGAGTTCATCAATGTGCTCGATGAGGTCGCGGGCAATGACCACGCTGTTGCTGGCGCCCCGTTCCGACAGCAGCCGCTTGCAGCCCAGCACCACCGATCGCAGCAGCTTCTCGCCGCGTTGGCGGGCGCTGGCCTTTCGCAGTTCGTCGAGCATGGGCATCTGGCGCGCCGAAGGCGGCAAAGAAGTCTTGATCTGAATTTGATTATGGGTGGTGCCAACCCCGTAGCATTGCGATTGAACTTCACCCGGCCTGATCATGAACAACCCCGCTAACACTGCCACCGATACCAACACAGATACCGCCACCGATCTCTCCTTCGACGTCACCGAAGCCAGCTTCCGCAGCGACGTGCTCGAGCGCTCCATGCACGTGCCCGTGCTGCTGGACTGCTGGGCGCCCTGGTGCGGCCCGTGCAAGAGCCTCAAACCGGTGCTGGAAAAGCTGGTGCAGGAATACGGTGGGCGCTTCGTGCTGGCCAAGATCAATACCGACGAGGCGCCGCAAGTTTCGGCCGCCTTGCAGATTCGCAGCATTCCGCTGGTGGTGTTGATCTCCGGCGGCCGGCCGGTCGATCAATTCAACGGCGCCTTGCCCGAAGCGCAAGTGCGCGCCTTTTTGGACAAACACCTGGGCCCACAGGTCAACCCGGCTGACGAACTGCGCGCCCAGGCCGCGCAGGCTGAACCCGCCCAGGCCGAGGCGCTGTTGCATGAAGCCTTGAGCATCGACCCCGGCCACACCGAAGCGGCACTCGACCTGGCCACGCTGTGGATCGAGCAAGGCGCCTTGCCCGACGCCAAGGAACTGCTGCATGGGATGGCATCCGAACAGCACAACGAGCGCCATGCCGCACTGAGCAAGCGCATTGCCCTGGCCGAGCACCGCCCGCCGGGCGACCCGAAGGCGCTGGATGCACGCATCCAGGCCAACCCGAAGGACTTCGAGGCCCGCTTTGCGCGCGCCGCGCTGCATGCCAGCGACGCTGAATTCGACGCCGCATTCGACCAGTTGCTCGAAGTGGTGTTGCGCGACAAGGCCGAATGGCGTGAGAAGGCACGGCTGCAACTCATTGAATGGTTTGCGCTGTGCACCAACGCCGAAGCCGTGGGCCGCGGCCGGCGCTACCTCGGCATGTACCTGAATTGAATTTGCACGCTACGCCGGTGCATGCGGGCGGTGCCGTGACAATGCGCCATCGTGCGCCTGTCATCGGCCTGCACTGAATTTGTTCTCGCTAATTGGAGTTGCTTTCATGATCCGGATTTCAAGACTGAGGATTGCCCGCCGCGCCGCGCTGGCCCTGGCGGCGGGCGCCATGCTGGTGGCGCCCGGTGCGGCCTTCGCGCAAGGCAAGGGCGACATCAAAATCGCTCACATCTACAGCAAGACCGGCCCGCTCGAGGCTTATGGCAAGCAAACCGCGCTGGGTTTCATGATGGGCCTGGACTACGCCACCGGCGGCACCATGATGGTGAACGGGCGCAAGATCACGGTGCTTGAAAAAGACGACCAGGGCAAGCCCGACCTGGGCAAGAGCTTGCTGGCCGCGGCCTATGGCGACGACAAGGTCGACCTGGCCGTGGGCCCCACCAGCAGCGGCGTGGCCCTGGCCATGCTGCCGGTGGCCGAGGAATACAAAAAGATCTTGCTGGTCGAGCCCGCGGTGGCCGACAGCATCACCGGTGACAAGTGGAACAAGTACATCTTTCGCACCGGGCGCAACAGCTCGCAAGACGCCATCAGCAACGCCGTGGCGCTCGACAAAGCCGGCATCAGCATCGCCACCCTGGCACAAGACTATGCCTTCGGCCGCGATGGCGTGAAGGCCTTCAAGGAGTCGGTCAAGACAGCCAAGATCGTGCATGAAGAGTACCTGCCCACCACCACCACTGACTTCACTGCCGGCGCACAGCGCATCATCGACAAGCTGAAAGATCTGCCCGGGCGCAAGGTGATCTGGATCATCTGGGCCGGCGGCGGCGGCAACCCGTTCAAGATCACCGACCTTGACTTGAAGCGCTACGGCATCGAGATCGCCACCGGCGGCAACATCCTGCCGGCCATGGCCGCGTACAAGCAGTTCCCGGGCATGGAAGGCGCCACCTACTACTACTTCGGCATCCCGAAAAACTCTGTCAACGAATGGCTGGTGGCCAACCACTACAAGCAGTTCAAGAACCCGCCTGACTTCTTCACCGCCGGTGGCATGAGCGCGGCCATTGCCGTGGTCGAGGCCTTGAAGAAGACCAAGGGCGACACCGGCACCGAAAAGCTCATCAGCACCATGGAAGGCATGAGCTTCGCCACGCCAAAGGGCAAGATGACCTTCCGCAAGGAAGACCACCAGGCGATGCAGGACATGTACCACTTCAAGATCAAGGTCGACCCGGCGTTTGCCTGGGGCGTGCCCGAGCTGGTGCGCGAGATCAAGGCCGATGAGATGAACGTGCCCATTCGCAACAAACGTTAGAGATCACTCGGTCCGCGGGCAGGCCGCCATGCTCGAAACCAAAGACCTCAGCATCCGTTTCGGCGGCCATGTGGCGGTGGATCACGTGAGCTGCACCTTTGCGCCGGGCACGCTCACGG
>JAYUHT010000528.1:0-9065 GCA_043766725.1 Burkholderiales bacterium
CCCGCGGCCAGGCCGCCAGGGCTTTGCAGGTTGACGATGTCGGCCAGCGGCCGGCCGTGCAAGGAGGCCTGGGCCGCGGTCGGGCCGACCTGGGCTGGGGCGCCGCCCGCGGGTTGCCAATCGGTCAGGCGCAGTTGTTCGTCGCAACGCCACAACACACCATCAAAGAGTTGCGCCAGTTGGGCGGCGTGCATGCGCGCACCGTGCACGCTGGCTTGCTGGCGCAGCCGCTCGCTCAGGCGCCCGCCCTGATAGGCCGCCAGCGCACCCGCGGCGCAAGCCAGCAGCAGCCCCCAGCTCAGGCCCAGCCCGGCGCCGTGCGTGGCTGCCTGCGCGCCGGCCTGCCACAGCGCGGCCACGGCCAGCGCCGCTGCCAAGCCCGGCGCGGCCCACGCGAAAACCGCGCCAGCCCAGGCCGGCGGCCAGCCGCCGGCGCGCTTGCCGCCGTCACCTGCATGCAGCGGTTTGGTCATCCGGCGATTGTAGGCAGGCACCATTGGCGCGCGCAGGTAGCGGCCACGGCCGGCCTCAAGTTCGACGCCCAGGCACCGAAACCATGGTCAGAGGGTCGCCCCCGGCCACGCTGCACTTGGAACTTCGATCATGATCGCCTGCTTGACCGAGACGCCCTGCGCCACCGCCAGCCCCGCTGTCTTACGCAAGACCACGCCCGATGTCGCCGACTGGCTTGACGTGGCGCTGCAGCCCACCCATTCTTGCGCCGGCGGTGAACTGGGAGCGCCGACTATGCAGACATCGACTCAGGGCGCGAAGCAGTTCGACGCTGTGGCCACCATGCTTAATGCCGCTGCCCTGCAGCGGCTGCGCGAGCTGGACCCTTCCGGCAACGGCGCCATCTTCAGGCGTGTGATGCAGGCCTACGCGGCTTCATTGCAGCGCTTACTGGAACAGCTGGCGCAGGCGCGCGTGCGCAGCGATCTGGCCGCCGTGCGGCATGTGGTGCATACCTTGAAATCGTCTTCGGCCAGCGTGGGCGCGTTGGCCCTTTCAACGCTGTGCGGCAAGATTGAAAGCTTGGCGCGCGAGCAACGCAGCGATGGCTTGGCGCCGCTGCTGGATGCGTTGTTGGCCGAAGCCGCGGGCGTTAACCTGGCGGTGAAGGCTATCCTCGCCAAATAACCCGAACCGGCCCATGAACACCCCCAGCGAACTGGTTGAAGACCTCAAGGCACCGGTGCCGAAGGTACTGTTGGTGGATGACGATGAAGTCAACCTGATCATGACTTCGCAGGCGCTGACCGACCGTGGCTTTGCGGTCACGCAGGCCAGCGGCGGCGAAGCGGCGCTGGAGCTGCTGGTGGGCTGGCAGCCCGACGTGGTGGTGCTCGACGCCATGATGCCCGAGCTGGACGGCTTTGAAACCTGCCGCCGGCTGCGTGCGCTGGCGGCCTTCGAGAACATGCCGGTGTTGATGCTCACCGGGCTGGACGACGACGCTTCCATCACCCGCGCCTACCAGGCCGGAGCCACCGACTTCTTCGTCAAGTCCAACCATTGGAGCCTGCTGGCCGGGCGCCTGCTGTACTTGTTGCGCGCCTCGCGCACGCGCATTGAATTGGAGCGCAGCAAGGGCAAGCTGGCGCGCGCGCAAGACCTGGCCCGCATGGGCAGTTTCGACTGGCGCCGCCCGTCGCACTACAACGGCCACGGCACCTTGGGGCTGTCGCCCGAAGGCCTGCGTGTGCTCGGCCATGCCAGCACCGACGTGGTGACCCTGCGCAGCTTGCTGCGCATGATTTCGCGCGACGAGCGGCGTGGCTTCCTGCGCCTGCTTCACGGCGTGGTGCAAAGCGCCTCGGTGCTGGCCACCGACGTGAGCGTGACCTTGTATGACGGCCGTGCCCGCATCATTCACGTTGAAGCCGAACCCGAATTCAACGAGCACGGCCACAGCGCCGGTTACACCGGCATCGTGCAGGACGTGACCGACCGCCGCGTGGCCGAAGACAAGATTCGCCACCTCGCCAACTTCGATTCGCTCACCGGGCTGCCCAATCGGCGCCAGTTGCAGTGGCGCGTGGAGCGCGCGCTGGAGCAGGCGCTGCGGCTCGACCACCAATGCGGCTTGCTGCTGATCGACCTCGACCGTTTCAAGGTCATCAACGACACGCTGGGCCACGCCGCGGGCGACGAGTTGCTGGTGGAGGTGGCGCGCCGCCTGCGCGGCTGCGTGCGCCACACGGACCAGGTGATGGAAGGCAGCCTCGATGCCGTGGGCTCGCGCTCGCACCGCTCGCTCGAAGCCGTGGGCCGGCTGGGCGGCGACGAATTCGTGGCGCTGCTGCCCGAGGTGCAAGGCGACGTTGATGCCGAGCGCGTGGCCGCGCGCATTCTCGAAGTGATGCGCGAGCCGATCTTCGTGGCCGGGCAGGAATGCTTCGTCACCGCCAGCGTGGGCATCGCGCTGTTCCCGCGCGACGGCAACAGCGTGGCTGACCTGATGCGCAATTCCGACGTGGCCATGTACTCGGTCAAGTCGCAAGGCCGCAATGCCGCCACCGTGTACAGCCCGCAACTGGCCGGGCGCGGGCGCGAAAAACTGGCCCTCGAGACAGCGCTGCACAAGGCCATCGAGCGCGACGAACTGGTGCTGCACTACCAGCCCAAGATCGACGTGCGCTCGGCCAGCATGGTCGGCGCCGAGGCGCTGATGCGTTGGGCGCGTGATGGCAGGCTGGTGCCCCCGGGCGACTTCATTCCGCTGGCCGAGGAAACTGGGCTGATCGTGCCGCTGTCGGAGTGGGCGTTGCGCGAAGCGGCGCGCCAGGCCAAGGTCTGGCAGGTGAACTTCGGCTTCGACGATGCGATCGCGGTGAACCTGCCCAACCGCTTGTTCGAGCGCTCGGACCTGGTCGAGCACATCCACAAGTGCGTCACCACCTACGGCATTGCGCACCGCATGATTCAGCTCGAAATCACCGAAACCGGGCTGATGAAGGATTTGCAGAACGTCATCCCGTCCTTGCACCGCCTCAACGAATCGGGCATTCAGATCTCGATCGATGACTTCGGCACCGGCTATTCGTCACTGGCCTACCTGACCACGCTGCCGATCTCCGAGCTGAAGATTGACCGCTCCTTCGTGCGCGACCTGGGTGTCACGCCGCAAAGCTCGGCCGTGGTCACGGCCATCATTGCGCTGGCCCGTTCGCTGGGTTTGCGGGTGATTGCCGAAGGCGTGGAAAACCTGCGCCAGATGGAAGTGCTGCACCGCCTGGGCTGCGGCCTGATGCAGGGTTTCTTGTTTTGCCGCGCCGTGCCGCCCGATGATCTGGAACGTTGGGTCGAGCAGACCATCCTGCCGCGCAAGGCGCCATGGATCGTTGCCGCTGGCAACGGCTTTGCCACCGAACCCGGCCGCGTCCCGGCGCTGCGCCAGGTGTAAGCCTGCGTCGATAGCCTGCGCCACCCCGAACGCCGGCCGCCATGGACATGACTCCGCCCCCGCCCGGGCAAGGCAGTGCGCCGGCGAACCTGGCCAAGGCCGCGCTGCGCCGCCTGGCGATGGTGAAACTGGACCCCACGCCCGACAACTACGCCCGCGCCTACGCCTTCGAAAGTGGCGAAGTGGTGCCGGCCGTGCCGCCGCGGATGAATGCGCTGCTGGCGCCGCTGGTGGCCGGCTTCACTGAAGACGACGCGGCGCGCAAAGAGTTGGTGGCCATGCTCGCCGGCGGGCGCTGGGACGACGCGGCGCGCGTGATTGACCGTTGCGCGCAGAGGCAGCGCGACGAGCGCGCCGCCCAGGGCCTGGCCTGGACCGAGAACATCGAAGCCATGATCGTGGGCCTGGAGCACGGCAGCCGCAGTTGGCCGTTGTCGGCGCGCAAGGAAAGTGTGCAGCGTGTGTTGGTCAGCTCGCACGGCGATGCGCTGCGTCTGCGCGGCCGCCTGGCCCGGCTGGTACAAGCCTGGAGCCATGATGTGGCCGAACCGGCCCTGCAAGACGAGGCCGGGCTGCTGAGCGTGCCACAACCCTTGCCGCGACCCGTGCCGGCGCTGGAGCCGCTGGCCCTGGCATCAAGCTGGCCGGTCATGATGTTGGTGCTGGCCGGTAGCCTGAATGCTGCCTTGCCCACCGGCGAGCGCCGGGCCGATGAACTGCGTGTTGAACTCGACCAGCTCATACCGCGCCTGCGCGGCGGTGACGACGGCGTTGAGGTGACGCGCGCTGTGACTGAACTGTGCCGCCGCGCCGATCGGCTGCTGGCCCATCGGCATGGCCTGTTGGCCGACCTGGGGCGGCTGTGCAGCGAACTCACCGAAGGCCTGACCGAGCTGGCAGAAGATGGCAGCTGGGCGCGTGGCCAGTGCGAGGTGATGCGCCAGGGCCTGGCCGAAGGCATCAGCGCGCGCAGCGTGCGTGCCGCCAGCGAGGTGCTGGCTGAAACGCGCAAGCGCCAAAGCAACCTGCGCACGGATCGCAATGAAGCGCGCCACGCCATCAAGGAGCTGATTGCGCGCATGCTCAGTGACCTGGGCCGCCTGGGCGAAGACACCGGCCGTTTCGGCGCCAGCGTGGGCCAGCATGCGTTGGCCATTGAACAGGCGGACTCGATTGAAAGCCTGGCCGGCGTGGTCAAGCAGATCGTGCAAGATAGCCAGGCCGTGCAGGTGATGGTGAATGACACCCAGGCCCGGCTGCGCGACGAACATTCCCGTGCCTCGCAAATGGAGCTGCGCGTGCAGGCGCTGGAATCCGAATTGCGCCGCCTGTCTGATGAAGTCGCCACCGACATGCTCACTCAGGTGGCCAACCGGCGCGGCCTGGTGCGGGCCTTCAAGGCCGAGTGCGTGCGCATTGAGGCTGGAGCTAGCTGCACAACTCCATCGGCAGCCTGTGGGCTGGCCCAAGGAAATGTGGCTTCGCCACTTTCCTTGAGCCCCTCGGGGGCCGGTCGGCGCGAAGCGGCGGCCTTGGGGCTAGCCGTCGCCTTGATCGATATCGACAACTTCAAGAAGCTCAACGACAGCCTGGGCCATGCCGCGGGTGACAAGGCCTTGCAGGCGCTGGCGGCCAAGGTCAAGGCGCATCTGCGCGAATGCGACACCGTGGCCCGCTTCGGTGGCGAGGAATTCGTGGTGCTGCTGCCGGACATGCCGGCCCCCGAGGCGCAGCAGTTCCTGACCCGCATGCAGCGCAGCCTGAGCGCGGCGCTGTTCATGCATGAGAGCAAGGAAGTGTTGATCACCTTCTCGGCCGGCGTCACCGCCTGGCGGCGCGGCGAAACCCTGGAAGCCGCGCTGGAACGTTCAGACGAATCGCTCTATGAAGCCAAACGCACGGGCAAGAACCGCACCTGCGTCAGTTAACGTTTCGGTTCAGCGGCGCAGGTAGCGCAGCAAGCGGCCCTTGTAGGCCAGCGAGGCGGCGCCGGCCGGCGCGTCCAGGCGCAGTTGCTCCAGGCTGAAGCCCAGCGCGGCCATGCGCCGGTTGAACCCAGCGCGGTTGCCGCGCTCGGGGTCGGCAATCAGCACCTCGGCCCGCGGCCGGGCATGGCGTTCAATGAACGCGGCCAGGTCGCCGTCTTCGTCGCGCTCGTAGAGCACGTCGCTGGCCACGACCAGGTCGAAGCGGCCTTGCACTTCCAGGTGAGCCAGCGGGCCAGGCAGCGCACCCAGGGCGTCGTGGTTGCCCCAATCGGCATGGCCGTAACGCAGCGGTGGCAGGCCGTTCAGGCGCAGGTTCTTCAACAAGAAGCGCGCGGCCAGCGGGTGGCGGTCGCTGGCGGTCACATCCATGCCGCGCCGGTGGCTCACCAGGCTGGGCAGGGCCAGGCCGCAGCCCAGTTCCAGCATGCGTTCGCCCGCGCTCACCTCGCGCTGGCCCATGTACCCCGCCAGCGCGATCGACGACGGCCAGACCTGGCCGAACAGCGGCCAGGTGGAAGGCGAGATGCCGATGGCCTCGGCCAGGCCGCCGGCATCGAAGAACTGCTGGTTGTCACGCAGCGCGCGGATGTGCAGATCGGCCACGCCGGCAATCGCGATGTGGCACAGCTTGACCCGGTAACCGGCGATGGCGCGCCCCTGTGCAAAGGTGAGAGTGCCGGCCGGATCAAGGCCCCGCGCCGCGGGCATCGCCCGAATGAATCTGCAGCGCTTCCAAGAACCGCGACACCATGTTGTACGCGGCCACCGTGCCCACCAGTTCCACCACCTCGCGCTCGCTCAAGTGCTGGCGCAGCTCGTGCATCTGCTGCGCCGGCACATGGATGTCGCGCGTCATGGTGTCGGCCAGGCGCAGCGCGGCTTGCTGCACGGGGCTGAACGCGGCGCTTGCCGCCCACTGCGGCAGGGCATCGAGCTGCGCGCGCGTCAAGCCTTCCTTCAATGCCAGCGGCGCATGTTGCTCGGCTTCATAGGGCGCGCCGTTCAGGTGCGCCACCTGCATGATCACCAGTTCGCGCAGCGCGCCGCTCAAGTGCAGGCGCTGGCGCACATTGGTCAAGAAGCCCAACCAGCCCTCGGCCAGCGGCGGGCTGTGCAGCAGCATCTGGTACAGGTGCAGCACCTGGCCGCGTTCGGCGGTGATGCGCTGCACCAGCGGCTGCAATTCGGCTTGCGCCAGGTCGGCGTAGGGAAGATGTGCCATGCTGCATTGTCAGTTCAACCAAGGAAACATATGACTGCCCCAAGGCCGGCCAAAGCCGGCCGCCCCCCGCGGGGATCAAGCAAAGTGGCAAAGCCACATTTGCTTGAGAGCATGAAGACATCGAAGTGGGCCAGCGCAGCCGCATTGCTGGCCGGCCTGTGCGGCACGCTGCCCGCCTGGGGCCAGGCCTGGCCGGGCAAGCAGCCGATCAAGCTGATCGCCGTGTTCCCACCCGGCGGCTCGGTCGACCAGGTGGCACGCATCCTGGCGCCGGCCTTGCAACAGCAGTTGGGCCAAACGGTGGTGGTCGACAACAAAGGTGGCGCCTCGGGTGCCATCGGCACCGGCGCCGTGGCCGCCGCGCCGGCCGACGGCTACACCTTCGCCGTGGTGTTCGACACCCATGCCGTGAACCCGAGCCTGATCCCAAACATGGCGTTTGATACGCGCAAGGACCTGGCCGCCGTGGCCTTGCTCGGCACCGGTGCCATGGTGCTGGCCACGCCCACCGATTCGCCCTACAAGACCTTTGCCGACGTGGTGGCCGCAGCCAAGAGCGGCAAAGGCCCGAGCTACGGCAGCATCGGCGCGGGCAGCCTGGGCCACCTGGCGGTGAGCCTGCTGGCCAAGAGTGCGCAGCTCGATTTGGTGCACGTGCCCTACCGCGGCGGCGGCCCGTTGATGAACGATGTGATCGCCGGGCACGTGCCGCTTTCCATCGGTTCAGTGTTCCTGACCAAGCCGCACATTGAAAGCAAGCGCCTGCGCGCGCTGGCCGTGACCACCAGCGCCCGCTCGCCTAACCTTCCAGATGTGCCGACGGTGGCGGAAAGCGGCCACACTGGCTTCGATGCGCCGGCCTGGTGGGCCGTGCTCGCGCCAGCCAAGACGCCGCCGGAGATCGTCAAACGCATGAACGAGGAAATCAACCTGGCACTCAAGTTGCCTGAGGTGGCCGGCAAGCTGGCCGCGCAGGGCATTGACGTGAGCACGGGCACGCCGCAGGCGGCGCAGCAGTTCATCTTGAACCAGATGGACGTGTGGGCCAAGGTGGTGCGCGACAACGGCATCAAGGCGGATTGAGGCGTCTCATTCGGGCCGAGCCAAGCGGCATGGCGTCGCCCCGTCCTACAAGCTTGGTCGTGGCTGGCCGACACAAAAAGCGGCCATGCGCCATCGCCCGCCGCGGCGAATTGCACTACCTTGCATGCATCCAATTCAAGTGCAAGGCGAAGGTGCCCCCAATGCGTTGCCTGAACGGCCGGCTGAGCTGCATGATGCTGTTTCTATTGGCCAGCATGCCCATGCTGGCGCAGGCGCAGGGCTCTTCGCGATCAGCGGTGCGGGTTGAAGTGGAGAGGCTGCCTGCGGTCTTGCAAGCGCGTAGTGACAACGCGCTTGAATTGCCCGCCGACGGCGTGCGTGCGCGTTGGTGGTTGCGGCGCGGGCCGATCGAGGTTGGTGCAGGGGCCGACCTGGCCGCGCCACCGCAGGGTATGCACACCACGATGCTGCGCCGCACCGCCACGCCGACACTGGGCGTGCGCGCCGAACTCACGCGTGGCGCCTACTTGGCGCTCGAGCGCGACGCCGTCAAGTACCTGCCGCGCGACCAGCAAGGCACCGCCAACGACACGGCACGGTTGGCGCTGGAACTCAAACCCTCTGAACTCAAGCGCGCGAATGCGTTGTCGTCAGGCCTGCTGAGGGTGCAGTTGACGAGCGCATCGGCCTTGCAGTTCCGGCCGCGCGGCGGTGGCCTGACGGTGACGTACAGCGAGCGGTTTTAGGACCCGGCTACGCCGGTGTGACGCTGAGTCTCAAGCCCACCGCGTGAAGCACCTTGTGCACCGTGGCAATGGTCGGGTTCCCGTTCTCCGACAGGGCCTTGAACAGCGTCTTCTCGCCCAGCTTGGCCCGGCGTGCCACTTCGGCCATGCCGTGCGCCTTGGCCACTTGGCGCAGTGCCAGAAGCAGCGTAGCCGGGTCGTCCATCTCGATCACGGCTTCCAGGTACGCGGCAGCCTCGACCGGGTCGAGCAGCGCGGCGTCCAGTGACTCGTCATAGCTCTTGTCGCGTGCGTTCATAGTTCACCTCGCTTTCGCCAATCCTTCAGGTAGGCCACCGCTTGTTTGATCGCGGCGGCCTGTCCCGACTTGTCGCTGCCACAAAGCAAGAGCACGACGATTGGCCCCTGCCGACTCAAATACACCCTGTACCCAGGCCCATGGTCGATTCGCAGTTCTTGCACGCCATCCTGCAAGGGTTTGAAATCACCGAAGTTGCCGGCTTGCACCCGTGCCAGCCTCGCTCTGATTCGCGCCCTGGCCTGCACGTCGCGCAGCGCTGCAAGCCATTCATCAAACGGCGCCCGTTCATCGGCCGTCAGGTAGGTTCGCAACTCGATCACAATGGTACTCCAAAAGATACCATCAGTGGCGTGCAGCG
>JAYUHT010000529.1:0-3435 GCA_043766725.1 Burkholderiales bacterium
GTTTCGCGCGCAAGAAGTGCTGGCCAAGCACGACGAAAACTACATGCCGCCCGAAGCCGCCACCGCGCTGGAGCGTGCGGCCAAGGCGCAGCAGCAGTCGTCAGTCACGTTGAAACAGGCCACGCCGAAACCATGATCCCCGAACTCGGCCATTTCGCCCTCATCGTGGCGCTGTTCATCGCGCTGGCCCTGGGCGTGCTGCCCATCGCCGGCGCGCAACGCGGCGTGGTCGCCTGGATGGCCCTGGCGCGGCCGGCGGCGCTGGCGCAGTTTGCCTTCGTGGCCGTTGCGTTCGCCTGCCTGATGGCCAGCTTCATGCACAACGACTTCTCAGTGGTTAACGTTGCGAATCACTCGAACTCGCGTCTGCCGCTGGCTTACCGCATGGCCGCCACCTGGGGCAGCCACGAAGGCTCGATGTTGCTCTGGGTATTCATGCTCAGCGGCTGGGCCGCGGCGGTGGCGCTGCTGTCGCGCAACCTGCCGCAAG
Organism: Burkholderiales bacterium; assembly: GCA_043766725.1. Taxonomy (GTDB): domain Bacteria; phylum Pseudomonadota; class Gammaproteobacteria; order Burkholderiales; family Burkholderiaceae_C; genus Rubrivivax. Next base: position 491 of record JAYUHT010000529.1, read on the forward strand.
ACCTGGTGGCGCGCGTGCTCGGCGTGATGGGGTTGGTGAGCATCGGCTTCCTGTGCTTCATCTTGTTGACCTCCAACCCCTTCGCGCGGCAATGGCCGGTGGCCGACGGCAAGGACCTGAACCCCTTGCTGCAAGACCCCGGCATGGTCATCCACCCGCCCATGCTTTACATGGGCTATGTCGGCTTTTCGGTGGCCTTTGCCTTTGCCATCGCCGCCCTGCTGGCCGGGCGCTTTGACGCCGCCTGGGCGCGCTGGTCGCGGCCCTGGACGACCGCGGCCTGGGCCTTCCTCACCGTGGGCATTGCGCTGGGCAGTTGGTGGGCGTACTACGAACTCGGCTGGGGCGGCTGGTGGTTCTGGGACCCGGTCGAAAACGCCAGCTTCATGCCTTGGCTGGTGGGCACTGCCTTGATTCATTCGTTAGCCGTGGCTGAAAAGCGCGGTGCCTTCAAGGCCTGGACGGTGTTGCTGGCGATTGCCGCGTTCTCGTGTTCGCTGCTCGGCACCTTCCTGGTTCGTTCGGGCGTGCTCACCTCGGTGCATGCCTTTGCCACCGACCCGGCGCGCGGCGTCTTCATCCTGGCCTTCATCTGCATCGTGGTCGGCGGCTCGCTGGCGCTGTACGCCTGGCGCGCCGGCAGCATCGGCATGGGCGGGCGTTTTGACAGGCTGTCGCGCGAATCGCTGCTGTTGGTGAACAACGTGCTGCTCGGCACGGCCTGCGCCGCGGTGATGCTGGGCACGCTGTACCCGCTGGCAGTCGACGCGCTGGGCCTGGGCAAGCTCTCGGTAGGTGTGCCTTACTTCGAAGCCGTGTTCGCGCCGCTGATGGCGCCGGTGGTGCTGCTGATGGTGGTGGGCCCGCTGGCGCGCTGGAAGCAAGCCAGTTGGGCCGAGCTGGCGGCAAGGCTGAAATGGGCAGCCGTGTTTGCTGCCGCGGTGGCGGTGGTGGGCCCGCTGCTGGCCGGGCGCTTCAGCCTGGGCGTGGCTGCCGGGCTGTTCCTCGCGGCCTGGGTCTTTGCCGGCACGGCCGTGGCGGTGGCGCTGCGTGCGCGCGCTGAACCCGGCGCCTCATTCGGCGCACGCATCAGTCAGTTGAGACGCGCGCCGCGCAGCTTCTTCGGCATGGTGCTGGCGCATGCCGGCATCGGCGTGTTCATCGTCGGCGTCACCTTGGTCAAAGGCTACGAGACCGAGCTGGATGTGAAGATGAGCATCGGCGACCGCGTCGCCATGGGCGGGTATGTTTTCGTGCTGCGTGGCGCCCAGGAATTCGCCGGCCCCAACTACAACGGCCTGCGCGGGCACTTCGAGGTCAACCGCGCCGGCAGCGCGCGCAGCTTCAGCATGTTCCCTGAAAAGCGCATCTACGCGGTGCAGAAGATGCCCATGACCGAAGCCGCCATCGACGCCGGCTTCACGCGCGACCTGTATGTCTCGATCGGCGAGGTGATCGACGCGCAAACCTTCACCGTGCGGCTGTACCACAAGCCGTTTGTCGACTGGATCTGGGGCGGCGCGTTCCTCATGGCCCTGGGCGGTGTGCTGGCGGTGGCCGACCGGCGCTACCGCATCAAGTCGCGCAGCGCGCAGCAAGCGGTCGAGGCCGCCGTGCCGCTGCTGGCACCGCGCGGGCGGGCGGCATGAAGCTCAAGGTCTGGTTGCCCCTGCTGGCCTTTGCCGTGCTGGCCGCGTTCTTGGCGCTGGGGCTGCGGCTCAAGCCCAGCGAAGTGCCGTCGCCGTTGATCGGCAAACCGGCACCCGCCTTTGCCCTGGCCACGCTGCACAACCCGGCCAAACAAGTCAGTGCAGCGGACTTGCGCGGCCAGGTCTGGCTGCTCAATGTGTGGGCCTCATGGTGTGTGGCCTGCCGTGATGAACACCCGTTGTTGGTGGAGCTGGCGGCGCAGAAAGGCGTGCCGATCTACGGCCTTAACTACAAAGACGAATCGGTTGCCGCTGCGAAGTGGCTCAAGGAAATGGGCGACCCCTATGCGGCGTCGTTGATGGACGGCAACGGCCGCGTCGGCCTCGATTGGGGCGTTTACGGCGTGCCTGAAACCTTCGTCATCGACCGCGCCGGCCTGGTGCGCTTCAAGCACATCGGCCCGCTCACGCGCGAAGTCTGGCTGGCCAAGGTGCTGCCCTTGCTCAAGCAGTTGCAAGGCTGAACGGCATGCGGCGCGCTGCGGTGTTGATGTTTCTGGCGCTGGTTTGGGTACAGGCACTGAGCCCAGCCCGCGCGGCGGACGCAGTGCCCACAGCGGCCGACCCGGCCCTCGAAGCGCGGGTGCAGGCCATCACCGTTGAGCTGCGTTGCCTGGTGTGCCAGAACCAGACCGTAGCGGAATCCACAGCGCCGTTGGCCATCGACCTGAAAGACCAGGTGCGCGAGCAGTTGCGCGCCGGCAAGAGCGAAGCCGCGATCCTGCAATTCATGACCGAGCGCTATGGCGACTTCGTGCTCTACCGCCCGCCGCTGAAGGCCAGCACGCTGCTGTTGTGGGGCGGGCCGGTGCTGCTGCTGCTGGGCGGGCTGGCGCTGTTCTGGGCCACCTTGCGCCAGCGCGCGCGTACCGCGCCGCAGGCCACGCCCACGGCCAAGGAACGCGACCGCGCTGCTGGCTTGTTGCAGGCCGACGACGCGAGCTGACGCCGGCCAGGCCGCGCTACCCCGACGCCGCGCGCAACGTCTGCGCCGCGCACCCGATGGGCACCTCGCGACCACCGGGCGGGGTTACTCCAGGCCGGCCACGGCATCGAGCGCGCGTGCCCGCAGGTTCAGGGTTGAAGCCACCGTGGCGTGGTCTGCGCCGAAGGCTTGCTGCAGGATCTTCGCGGCGCGCTCGGCATGGGCCGCCGCCTCGTTGGCATCACCCAGCGCGAGCCGAATTTCTGCCAGGCTGATCAAGCCCCAGGCTGTCCATTCACGGGCCGCGCCGA
>JAYUHT010000530.1:0-3435 GCA_043766725.1 Burkholderiales bacterium
GCCCGCTCGCTCATCAAGATTCGACACCTCGATAAACGGGCACTCAAAGGGCAATGCCGTCCTCGCTTTCACGGGGGTACGGTGAAACATCCGGGCTAGCGGAATGGCGTGCCCGCGCCAACTGGGACGCTGTGCTGCTGGCCGTGGTGGCCAGCGCGTCCATGTTGGGCGCCTTGGCGATGTCGCGTGCCTCGGTGCGGCGCCAGGCCGCAGAACAAGACTCAGCGCAAGCGGCGCGCCAAACACGGGCCATCGTCGACCATGCTGCCGACGGCATCGTCACCTTCGGCACGCAAGGCCTGATTGAATCGGCCAACCAGGCCAGCGCGGCCATGTTCGGCTATGGCAGCGCCGAACTCATCGGTAAGCCGATCGGCACGCTGTTGCCGGCCCTGCCGGTCGCGGCGGCGGCCACAGGCCAGGGCGCGGCGGTGGGCGGCGGCGCCGATGCCCGCTTCGAGAGCCAAGGGCGGCGCCAGGGCGGCGCCGAGTTCCCGATCGAACTTGCACTGACCGCGGTGCCTCACGCCGGCCTCACCCGGCACATCGTGCTGATCCGCGACATCACGGAACGCCAGCGCGCGCAAGCCGCGATCAATGACGCGCGCCTGGCCGCCGAGCGCAGCGAACGCTTCTTGCGTGCCATCACCGACAACCTGCCGCTGCGTATCGCCTATGTCGACCGGGAGTTGCGCTACCGCTTCGTGAACCAGGCCCATTGCCAGCGTTTTGGCTTGCCGCGTGAGGCCATTCTCGGGCGCACCCGGGCCGAGTTGACGGGCCTGCCGCCACCACCGCTGGCCATGCAGCGCATTGGCCTGGTGCTGCAGGGCCTGGATCAACACTTTGAAGTGGAGGAAGTGCACGGTGGCCGCACCCGGGTGCTGGAAACCTACCTCGTTGCCGACATCGACGCCGCCGGCGCCACCAGTGGCTTCTATTCCGCCAGCGCCGACGCCACCGAACGCCATACCCAGCAGCGCGCCATCAAGCGCGCCTTGGCGGAGCGGGAGATTCTGCTGCGCGAGGTTTACCACCGGGTGAAGAACAATCTGCAAGTCATCCAGAGCCTGCTCAACCTGCAGCGCCGCGCCTTGCCAGGGCGTGGCGCGCACGGCGTTGGACGACAGCGTGCAACGCGTTCACGCCATGGCGCTGGTACACGAGAAGCTCTACCAAACCGACCACCTCGACGCGGTGTCTGTGCACGACTACACGGCTGACTTGTTGCGCCACCTGGGCGACGCGGCTGGGGCCAGCCAGCGCGAGATTGTGGTGCTGGCCGATGTCGACCGGATCGAGGCCCCGCTTGAGGTCGCGGTGCCGTTCGGTTTGCTCGTCACGGAGTTGGTCAGCAACAGCCTGAAGCATGGCTTCCGGCCAGGGCACGGCGGCAGCATTCATGTCAGCCTGAAGCGGCGCGACAACCAGGTGTGGCTGACTGTGCGTGACAACGGTTTGGGCTTGAGCGCGGGGATCGGCGGCGCGGTCTTCACCGCCAAGCTCGAACGCATGGCCTGACCGGCTGGCGAGGCCCCGAATTTTGCCCGCAACATTGCCCCGTTTCATTGGGAGGACATGAACATGGAAGGTGGCACGATCCTGATCGTTGAAGACGAGGCAATCGTCGCACTCGACCTCAAGCTGCAACTTCAGGAACTGGGCTACACCGCGCTGGGCGTGGTGGCCAGCGGTGAAGATGCCATCGCCGCAGCTGGCGCACGCGCGCCGCAGCTGATCATCATGGATGTGCGCCTGCAAGGCCCGATGGACGGCATCGCCGCGGCGCAAGCCATCCGCCGCAAGCATGACGTGCCGGTGATCTTCCTCACCTCGCACAGCGACGACACCACCGTGCAGCGCGCGGCGCACACCGCGCCCTACGGCTACCTCACCAAGCCTTACCAGATCAAGGAGCTGCGCGCCGGCATCGAGGTGGCGTTGACCAAGGCGCGCATGGAGCGGCAACTGCGTGAGGCCGACCGCTGGTTCGCACACACACTGCAATGCGTGGCCGATGGCGTCATCGTCACCGACCTGAGAGCTCGGGTGCGCTTCCTCAATACTGCTGCCGAGCAACTCACAGGCTGGAGCCTGGAGGACGCAATGGGCCAGGCGGTGGGCAACGTGGTGTGCATGCACGCAGACGATGCTGCCGCGGTAGACGCCGCGCAGCAGGTGGCCCAGGTCGTGCGTGACGGCCGTGCCCTGCCGGTGGCGCATGCCCGGCCGCTGCGGCAACGCGGCGGCGCGCAGCGCATCGTTGACGAGTCGGCCGGGCCCGTGAGCGACGACGCCGGGCGCCGCCTGGGTGCCGTGCTGGTGCTGCGTGACGCCGCGCCACGCTTGGCGCAAGAAACCTTGCTGCGGGCCAGCGACGCGCGCTTTCGCGGCGCCTTCGACTTCGCCCCACTGGGCATGGCGCTGGTGTCGTTTGCGGGCCAGTTCATCCAGGCCAACGATGCGTTGTGCCAGCTTCTAGGCCTGGCGCGCAGCGCGCTGCAAGCCCACACCCATGGCGGCTGATCGCGAACACGAAGCGCAGCGCCTGCGTGAACTGCGCCTGGCCGATGCCGGCGTGGTGCAGTTCGAAAAGCGCTACCTGCGGCCCCGGGGTGGGCCAGTGTGGGCGCTGGTCAGCGTGTCAATGCTGCGCCATGGCGACGAGGCCTCGTGCTACCTGTACCAAGTGCACGACCTGACCGAACAGAAGCGGGCCGCCGAGAACCCGGCGCTGCTGGCCGACGAGCGCATGCGGCGCCAGGCCAGCGAGCTGGCCAATGCGGCCAAGAGTGACTTCCTGTCGCGCGTCAGCCATGAGATGCGCACGCCCTTGAACGCGGTGATGGGCTTTGCGCAACTGCTGCAAATGCAGCAACTGAAGCCCGACCCGGCCAATGTGGGCAAATACGCGCATCAGATCCACGTCGCAGGCGCACATCTGTTGGCCCTGGTGACCGATCTGCTCGACCTGAACAGCGCCGCACAAGGGACGCTGAAACTGCAAACCACGCCGCTCACGCTGGCTGGCGTGGTGCAGGAAACACTGAGCTTGATTCAATGCGAGGCCGATGCGCACGGCATTGAGATGCACGCCCAGGTGGCCGGCGACCTGCAAGTCTTGGCCGATGCGCGCCGCCTGCGACAGGTGCTGCTCAACTTGGTCTCCAACGCCATCAAGTACAACCGGCAAGGCGGCAAGGTGCAGATGCGTGCGGCCCGTGTGAGCGATCAAATGATCGAACTTCGCATCGAAGACCACGGCATCGGCATGACGCGCGAGCAGCTTGATCGCCTGTTCCAACCGTTCGACCGCCTGGGCGCCGAGCGCACCAAGATTCCTGGCACCGGCCTGGGCCTGGTGATCTCGCGCCGGCTGGCGGAACTGATGGGGGGCACCGTCGACGTGACCAGTGAAGCCGGCGTCGGCACCAG
>JAYUHT010000531.1:0-9031 GCA_043766725.1 Burkholderiales bacterium
GCATTTCGGCGTTGATGCGCAGCACCAGCTCGCGCGGCGTGCCGGCGGGCGCGAACATGGCAAACCAGGTGGTGGCCTCGAAGCCGGGCACGGTTTCACTCACGGTGGGCACATCGGGCGCGGCGGCCGAGCGCTTGGCAGTGGTTTGCGCCAGGGCGCGAATCTTGCCGTCCTTGGCCATCGGCAGGGCCGAGGGCATGTTGTCGAACATCACCTGAATCTGCCCGCCCACCAAGTCAGGAATCGCAAACTGCCGGCCCTTGTAGGGCACATGGGTCATGGTCGTGCCGGTGAGTGACTTGAACAACTCGCCGCTCACGTGCACCGAGGTGCCGATGCCCGGCGAGCCGAAGCTCAGCTTGTCGGGGTTGGCCTTCATGTAACTGATGAGTTCAGCCACGTTCTTCACCGGCAGGCTGTTCGTCACCACCAGCAGGTTGGGCGCCGAGGCCACGTGCGCCACCGGGGTGAAGTCTTTCACCATGTCGTAAGGCATCTTGCTGTACAGCGCGCCGTTGATGGCATGCGTGCCCACCGTGCCCATCACCAGCGTGTAGCCGTCGGGCGCGGCCTTGGCCACGAAATCGGCGCCGATGTTGCCGCCCGCACCGGGCTTGTTGTCCACCACCACGGGCTGGCCGAGCTGGGCTTTGTCGGCGAACAGGCGGGCCAGGATGTCAGGCGCGCCGGCGCTGGGGAAGGTGACGACCAGGCGGATCGGCTTGTTCGGGTAGCCCTGGGCCAGGGCGGCGGTGCAGGTGGCCAACATCAGGGCGGCGGCGAGGGTCTTTTTCATGGCGATGCGCAGTGCGAGTGGCGACCACGCGGTTCTATCAGGTTCTATCACCCGCAGCCAAAATGCCCCGTTCGCAAACCCTGATGGAGTGGGCTCGATGATCGTCACCGTGTTTCGCAACCGCCTGCGGCCCGATGTGCAGGGCCAGTATCAGCCCACGCTGAACCGCATGCTCGAACTGGCCACCGCCATGCCGGGCTTCGTGGCCACCAAGACCTTCGTGGCGGACGATGGTGAGCGCGCCACGCTGGTGGAGTTTGCCGACGAAGCCTCGCACCAGGCCTGGGGCCGCCACCCCGAGCATGTGCAGGCCCAGGCCCAGGGCCGCGAGGCCTTCTACAGCGAATACAAGCTTCAGGTTTGCCAGGTGCTGCGCGAGTCGGCATTTAAGGCCTGATGCCTGATTCGACTGCATCAGCGCGAACCCAGGGTGGCGGCGCATGTTGCTCGGAGCGGGATCAGGCCGGCGGGGCGCGCTGCTACGCTCATGCCCGGGGCAGAGCCCCGGGCTCACTCACCCGGAAACAATTCCTGCGGAACTGTTTCCTCCTTCTTTACTTCGCTACGCAGCACGCCCCACCGTCCTGATCCTGTTGCGGTGTCTCTTTTCGAACGTTACCCGCGCCACCGTGGGTGCCGGCCGAGGGTGTTGGGTGGCCGGCGTAGCGAAGTAAAGGGGGAGGCGGTGGCCCGCCAGGGCAACCGCCGGAGGAGGGAGCCCGGACACAAACAGTCCTGTGGACTGGTTGTGCCTGGCGAACGCCTGGGGCTGTGCCCCAGGCATGAGCGTAGCCGGTCACCCGACGCCCTCGGCGCGCGCAGGACTCTGAACATCTTGCCTTGGTAGCACTCAGCGCCCCGCCCGCGCCCCCAGCTTGAACCCGATCATCGCCCGCAGCTTGCTCGGCAACACGGGCTTGATGAGCAGGTGGAAGTCATGCTCCATGGCTTCGTTTTCATGCCCGCCGATGGTGCTGCCGGTGACGATGATGGCCGGCAAATGCGCCGCCGGCCAGCGCGCGCGCAAGGCGGCCAGCGCTTCCAGCCCGGTGCGGCCTTGCGGCAAGCGGTAGTCGACGATCAGCAAGTCGGGCGCCGTGCCAGGGTCGCCGGCCAGCCAGGCCTGGACCGCTTCCACCGAATCAAACGCCCGCACCTGCGCGCCCCAGGCTTGCAACAACACCAGCAGGCCTTCGCGCACGCTGGGCTCGTCTTCTACGAGCACGAACTGGCGGCCTTGCAGCGTCAAACCCAAGGTGGGTTTCGGGCTGGGTGCCGGCATATCAGTCGGCCTCGGCGCCTGGCCCACGGGCACCTCGAACGAAAACATCGTGCCGCGCCCCACCCGCGAGCGCACCGCCACCTCGGTGCCGATCAACCCCCCCAGCCGCGCCACGATGGCCAGGCCCAGGCCCAGGCCCTTGCGGTGGTGTGCCTCCAACGGGCGTTGGCTGTTGACCTGGTAGAACTCGTCGAAGATGCGCGGCAGCACGGCCGGCGAAATGCCGATGCCGCTGTCCCACACCTGCAGCAGCAGCTTGCCGCCGCGCGAGCGGCAACTCACCAACACGCCGCCGTCTTCGGTGTAACGAATGGCATTACTGAGCAGGTTGCGCAGCATGCGTTCGAGGATCACCGGGTCGGTGTGCGCCACGAAGCGCGCGCCGCGAAAGCTCACGCCCAGGCCTTTTTCAAACGCCACCGGTTCGAAGTGCAGGCGCAAACGCGCAAACAGCTCGTTCATGCGCACTGGCGCGGGGTGGACTTCGACACCTCCGGTGTCGATGCGGGTAATGTCGAGCAGTTCGCCGAACAGGCCTTCGAGCGCATCGACCGACTCGTTGATGCTGTTCACCAGCGAAGCCACCTCAGGGTCGTGCGCGCGCTGGCGCAAGGCCTCGGCGAACAGGCCCATGGCATGCAGGGGCTGGCGCAGGTCGTGGCTGGCGGCGGCAAAGAACTGGGTCTTGGCGCGGTTTGCCGCCTCGGCGCTGCGGCGCGCCGCCTCAGCCGCGGCGCCTTCAACGCGCAACTGCCCGGCCAGGCCGTCGGCATGGGACTTGAGGTGGATCACCTGGTCGAGTGCGCTGCGCTGCATGCGCCCCATCAAAAAAACAATGGCAAATTGCAGGGTCACGATGCCGGCCATCTGCCAATGCCACGGCTGGCTGGTGTCGCTGGCGATGCGGGCGATCACCGGGCCCAGCACGATGACGATGAACACCGTGAACAAGCGCTGCTGCGTGGCCAGCAAGGGCACCGAGGCCACGCTGTAGCTGAACACGATCAGCACGATGGCCAGGTTGTGATACGGCGTGCCCAGGCCCCAGAACAGCCAGCCCGCCAGGCCCCACATGGCGGCCTGGGCCAGCACCAGCGCCTTCCAGCTGCGGTGCCAGCGGTAGAACAGTTCATCGCCGGCATTGCGCTGGCGCAGGAAGCGCAGGTAGTGCGCCAGGCGCAGCAGCAGCAGCACGGCCAGCGTGCCCGCCCACAGCGCCAGCATGCGCGGCTCGGCCATGCCCGTGTAGACCAGCAGCACCAGCAACCAGCCCACGAGGTTGCCGATCAGCGAGGCCGGCGTCTGCGTGAACAGCGCGCGCAGGTGGTCGAAGCGGCGATGGTCGGCGCCAGCGGCCGGCGGCGCGCCGGGAGCGGTCATGTCACCGGCCTTGGTCGCGTGCGGCCAGCGCGGCCTGCTGCTGCATCTGGCTCACCGCCAGCACAGCCTGGGTGCGCGAACTGACGTTCAAGGCGCGCAGCACGGCAGCGACGTGATCCTTCACCGTCTCGACTGAAACGTTAAGCTCGCGTGCGATCAGCTTGTTCGGTTTGCCCTGCAGCAGCAGGTTGAGCACATCGGTCTGGCGTGGCGTCAGGCCCACCGATTCAAGCGTGGGCACCTGCTGGTACGCCGTGCCACGGGCATGCTCGCCGGGCGTGCGCGGCGCGTGGGGCTCGCGCGCCGCGGCCGCGGCCGCGGCGCGCGGCTGTTCGAGCAAGCCCAGCATCATGGGCGGCACATACAGGCCGCCGTTCATCACCATGCTCAGCGCCTCGCGCAACTGCTCGTTCGAGCTGCGCTTGGGCACGAAGCCCATCGCGCCCAGGTCGATGGCGCGGATGACATCGGCCGTGCGGTCGCTGGCCGACACCACCACCACCGGCAGCTCGGGGTAGGCTGCGCGCAGTTCTTCGAGCAGGTCAAAACCATCGGCATCACCCAGCGCCAGGTCGAGCAGCACGAGGTCGAAGTTCGCGTCTTGCTGCAACACCGCGCGCGCTGATTCAATGCTGTCGGCCGTGGCGATGGTGACGCGGGCAATCGAGTCGATCACCTGCTTGAGCGCAGCCAGGATCAGCGGGTGGTCGTCGACAAGCAGGATCTTCATGGCCCGGGTTGATTCAGGTGTAGCGGCGCGACACGGTTTCGGCCACGCACACCGGTTTGGGCGAGCCCTCGCGCTCGATGCTGACCTGCACCACCAGTTGCGCGCCACCTTCAATGGGCTGGTATTCGAGCAGCGTGAAGTGCCCGCGCAGCCGGCTGTTCACCGGCACCGGCGCCGGGAAGCGCACCTTGTTCAGGCCGTAGTTCACGCCCATGCGCACATCACCCACGGCAAAGCCGCTGGCAAAGAGCTGGGGTATCAGCGACAGCGTCATGAAGCCATGCGCGATGGTCGTGCCGAAGGGGCCTTGCGCCGAGCGCACCGGGTCGACATGAATCCATTGATGGTCGCCGGTGGCTTGCGCGAACAAGTCGATCGAGGCTTGATCGACCACCACCCAATCACTCACGCCCAGGGGCTTGCCGACCAGGCCGGCCATTTCAGCCAAGGTTTCAAATTTCGTCATCGTTGTCGCCGCTGCACGCGCGGCTCCCTTTGGTTTGCGTGCCGCGCAGCCTGGCCGCGATCATGGGCACGGGCGGGCTTGCGGCAGGCTGGACATGGCCGCCATCGTAGCCCCGGCCTTGCAGCCCGTTGCACAGGGCAAACCCAAGCTGCGGCGGCACAATTCAGCCATGTTTCAACCGTCACAGCATGACGTGCGGCGCTTCTTCTGCGCCGCCTATGCACGCCAGCGCAAGGGTCTGCCGCTCACCGCCATGGACGCCCAGGCGGCCGAGTGGATTGCCCTGCACCCCGAGCACCACGCGGAGCTGGCTGACGAAGCTGCGGCCCTGGCGGCCGACTACTCGGTCGAGGGCGGGCGCGCCAACCCGTTCCTGCACCTGTCTATGCATCTCTCCATCACCGAGCAGTGCAGCATCGACCAGCCCACGGGCATCCGCCAGGCGGTGCAGTTGCTGGCCGCGCGGCGCGGCTCCTTGCATGAGGCGCACCACGAGGCGATGGAATGCCTGGGCACGATGCTCTGGGAAAGCCAGCGCAGCGGCCGCCCGCCTGATGGCCAGGCCTACCTGGAAGCGGTGCGCCGGCGCGCCACGCGCTGAGTCATGACGCCGGCGCGGGCGCCGCCGCCGCAGCAGCCAGCGCATCCTGCTGTTCTTGCATCAGCCGCCACATCACCTTGCCCGAGCCGCTCTTGGGCAAAGCATCAAGAAACACCACCTGGCGCGGCGCCTTGTACGCCGCCATGTGCTCGCGCGCCCAGTCAATCACCTGCTGCTCGCTGACCTGGCCGCGCGCTTCACTGCGCAGCACGACCATGGCCTTGACGGTTTCGCCGCGGTAGGCGTCGCGCGCCGCAATCACGCAGGCCTCTTGTACCCACGGGCACTTGAAAAGCAGCAGTTCCACCTCAGACGGCCAGACCTTGAAGCCGCTGGCGTTGATCATGCGCTTGAGGCGGTCAGTGATGAAGAAGTAGCCCTCGGTGTCCATGTGGCCGAGATCGCCGGTGCGGAAGAACGACTGGCCTTCGAATTCAACAAAGGCCTGCGCCGTGGCCTCGGGTTGGCGCCAATAGCCTTTGAAGACCTGCGGGCCGCGCACGATGATTTCGCCCTGCTCGCCGGGCGGCATTTCTTGCAGCGTGAGCGGGTCCACCACGCGCGAATCGGTGCCGAAGATCGGCATGCCCAGGCATTGCAGCTTGGCCCGCTCGGGCGGGTTGTTGTGGCTGGGTGCGGCGGTTTCGGTCAGGCCATAACCTTCGGCGAACGTCAGGCCGAATTCATCGATCAAACGCTGCGCCACGGCCTGCGGCATGGCCGCACCGCCGCCGGAAATGTTGCGCAGCGAGCTGAAGTCGAAGCTCTTGTAGTTGGGGCTGGCGAACAGGTCGATCACCATGGTGGGAATGGCCACCCAGTGGCTCACTTGCCAGCGCGCGATGCTGCGCCCGGCGAGTTCACGATCCCAGCGCGGCAAGATCACCAGCGTGGCGCCGGCATACACCGCGCCGAGCACGCTGACCACCATGCCGGTGATGTGGAACATCGGCACCACGGCCAGCGCCACGGTCTCGGGCCCGCTGTGGCTCCACTGGCCCATCACCGTGTTGTGCATCAGCCCGCGGTGCGTGTGCATGCAACCCTTGGGCATGCCGGTGGTGCCAGAGGTGTAGGGCAGCAAGGCCAGGTCATCGCCCTGCGCGGTGTGAGGCGTGGGGCGCAGGTTGCGCGCCAAGGCTTCGAGCCAGCGCGTGTGGCCTTCGGGCAGCGGCGGCGTGGCGCGCAGCCAGGCTTCGGTGGCGGCGTTGGGTGCGTCTTCAGGCGCGATGGCCGCGGGCAACGCATCGGCATAACTGGCCACGAGCACGGCGCGCACGCGCTGCATCGGCACCAGTTCGCTGTTCGCCGCGGCCACGGTGGCGGCCAGGTCGGCGCTGCAAATCACGACCTTCGTCTCCGGGTCGGTAAGGTAGTGGCCAAACTCATCGGCCTTGTTCATCGGGTTCACCGGCACCACCACAGCGTCAGCCCGCAGGATGGCGTACACCGCCACCAGGTACTGCGGGCAGTTCTGCATGAACAGCGCCACCCGGTCACCCTTGGCCACGCCTTGTGCTTGCAACCAGCCGGCCAGGGCCTGGGCCTGCGCCTTCAGCTCGGCATAGCTCAATTCACGGCCAAAGAAAATGCAGGCCGGCTTGCTGGGATAGCGCGTGGCACTCACTTCCAGGTTAAACCACAGCGAGGTTTGCGGCACCACCACATTGCGTGGCAAGCGGCGCGGCCAATGGGCGTGGTGCGGGCGGTCGGTCACGGTTGATCCTTGGGTCTTGGCGGCGCGGCGCCAGCCGTTGCTCGGGTCACTTGTCGCATTGGCCATTGCGCGCCGGTTTGAACGCCACGCGGCGCCAGGCCTTGAACGCCAGGTTGGTGTCTTGCAGGCTCAGGCTGGGTGGGGTCTGACCGGCGTAAGCCCAGCGGCTGGCCTCGCCACCCTGGCCCAGCGTGAGGTGGCGTCCATTGATGCGGCCCAGCCCGGCCCAGCTTTCGCCCCCGGCCTGCAAGCTGGCCTGAACCTGCTGGTAGCGCTGTTGCACCACCAGGCTGGCACGCTGGCTGCCCTGGCGCGCGCACCACAGGCCGCGCAGCGGCGCGGGCACCACCCACAGATGGGCACGGCTGAGTTTTTCACGGCCCACGGCTTTGTCGGGCACATCAAGCGTGATGCTGCGCTCGGGCTCCCAGTCGCCCATGTCCCAATCGTGCGAAACGATGCGCGTGCCTGGCGCCAATTGCAGCAGCGCCGGGCGCAGTTGCAGGTTGAGTTCAGGCAGCAGGTACATGGTGATGACGCTGGCCTGGGCCAGGTCGGTTTTGAACAGGTCTTGCACTTCGAAGCGGGCGCGCTCAGTCACACCCGCGGCCTGCGCATTGCGGCGGCTGCGTTCAACCAAGTCGGGCACGATTTCCACGCCCAGGCCGCGCGCGCCAAAGAAGCGTGCGGCGCTAATAACGATGCGCCCGTCGCCCGAGCCCAGGTCGAGCACGAAGTCGCTGGCCTTCACATCGGCCAGCTGCAACATGGCCATCACCACGTTGTCGGGCGTGGTGATGAAGGGCACTTCTTCCTGCGCCTGGGCGCCGAGCCCGGCCAACAGCAGCGCGGCGCAGACCGCCGCCCGTTGCGCGGCCTTCACATCACCGCGCCGAGTTGCCACGGCACGAATTCATTCTGGCCATAGCCATGCAGCTCGCTCTTGGTGGCGCGGCCCGAAGCGGTGGCCAGCATCAGCGCGAAGATGCGCTCGCCGACTTGATCCACCGTTTCGTCGCCATCGACGATGCTGCCGCAGTTGATATCCATGTCCTCTTCCTGCTTCAGCCACAACGCCGTGTTGGTGGCCAGCTTGAGCGAGGGCGACGGCGCGCAGCCATAGGCCGAGCCGCGCCCGGTGGTGAAGCAAATGAGGTTGGCGCCGCCCGCCACCTGGCCGGTGGCCGAGACCGGGTCGTAGCCCGGCGTGTCCATGTAGACGAAACCGCGGGCTTGCACGGTCTGGGCAAATTCATACACCGCCACCAGGTTGGTCGTGCCGCCCTTGGCGATGGCGCCCAGGCTCTTTTCCAGAATCGTGGTCAACCCGCCCGCCTTGTTGCCAGCTGAGGGGTTGTTGTCCATCTGCATGCCGTTGCGCGCGGTGTATTGCTCCCACCAGGCGATGCGTTGCAGCAGCTTGGCCGCCACATCGGGGTGCGCGGCGCGGCGGGTGAGCAGGTGTTCGCCACCGTAGATTTCAGGCGTCTCGCTCAAGATGGCGCTGCCGCCATGGCGCACCAGGCGGTCCACCGCGGCGCCCAATGCCGGGTTGGCGCTGATGCCGGAATAGCCATCCGAGCCACCGCATTGCAAACCGACGGTGAGGTGACTGGCGCTCACCGGCGTTCGCACCACGCGGTTAGCTTCATCCAACAAGCCGTTGATGATGTCCACGCCACGCGCCACGGTGCGCTTGGTGCCGCCTGTGTCTTGGATGTTGAAGGTGACCAGGCGCGCGCCTTCTTGCAGGCCTTCTTGCGCGATCAGGCCTTGAATCTGGTTGGTCTCGCAGCCCAGACCCACCACCAGCACGGCGCAGAAGTTGGCGTGGCGGGCGTAGCCGCCCAGGGTGCGGCGCAGCACTTGCAACTCCTCACCGTCGCTGGCGGTGGCGCAGCCCATGCCGTGGGTCAATGCGACCACGCCGTCGACGTTGGGGAAAGCGGCCAGCGCGTCATGGCGACTGCCCGGGTGCAGGTCGCGCCGAAAGTGGTCGGCGATCGCCCGCGCCGCGGTGGCCGAGCAGTTCACGCTGGTCAGCACGCCGATGTAGTTG
>JAYUHT010000532.1:0-3418 GCA_043766725.1 Burkholderiales bacterium
CCACGGCCAGGTTGTTGGTTTCGTTGGCCAGTGCGTCCTTCCACAACTGCGTCGGCGGGTCGTAGGCCACCGCTTCACGGGCCAGGTTCATGGCCGCTACGCAGGTCGCCAGGGCCTCGTCCAGCTGGTCCAGCCGGTGGTGCAGGCGCGAGCGGCCGCCCAACACGGTGGACAGCTGCGACACCATCTGCGCGTAGGCCTTGGGCTCTTCGGGCCGGCCCGTGGTGTCGATGCGTTCCAGCATCGCGCGCTGCGCTACCAGGCCGCGGTAGACCTGCTCGGCCTCGGCGTAAGTGGTCAGGCCGGGTGCGGTGGACGTGGCGTTCTGCACCGCCAGCTGGTCTTGCAGTTGCGCCTGCGTGATGAGCGTGCTGCCGCGCTGGCCCAGCACCGAGGTGCGGCCCAGGTCATCGGCCCCGCTCAGGTCCACTGCCGCCAGCATCGCGCTGGCGTGTTGCAACTCGGCCAGCGCCAGCACCGGTTCACCACGCCCGCGCTGCACCTGGGCCAGCACCACGTGAGCGCGCGCCGTCCAGTGGTGCAGCCGCCAGTCGCTGCGCCGCGTGGGTAGCAGCGGCGTGGCCAGCGCAACCGCTTTCATCGCGTTGTCGCGTGCCGCATCGGGCTTGGCCAGCGACAGCGCCTGGTCGCTGCCTTGCAGCTCGGCCAGGCGGGCGTAGGTGTTGGCCACGTCGGCCATCAGCGCGGGGTCGCGGTCGCGGCCTTGGGCCAGGCGGTCCAGGCTGCGCAGCGCGTCCTGCAGCAGTTCTTCCTTGACCTTCATGCCACCGGGCAGGTAACTCACCGAATCGCCAAAGCGAAACACCAGGTCGCGCGTGATGCTGCGGATGTCGACCAGCCGCGCCTGCGCTTCGTCACGCGCCAGCCGGGCCTGTTCGGCCTGCCAGGCCGACACGGCCAGGCCGCCCAACAGCGCCAGCGCCGCCGCCGCCGAGGCCGCCACGGCCACGCGGTTGCGGCCGACGAACTTGGCCCACACATAGGCCGCCGATGGCGCGCGCGCGCTGACCGGGTAGCCATTCAGGAAGGCGCGCACATCGGCCTGAAAGGCGTCAACGCTGGCGTAGCGCCGTTCGGGCGCTTTTTCCAGCACCTTCAGCAGGATGTTGTCGAGGTCGCCTTCCAGCTTCTTGCGCGTGCTCAGCCACTGCGGGTCGACGGCCTCGTCGGCGCTGAGCCGGCTGGGCCGTGTGGGCGGGTCTTCCAGCACGCTGCGCGCGGCCTCGGCCGGCGTGGTGGCGTTGCGCCCGGTGGGCCGCGTGCCGGTCAGCATCTGGTACAGCAGCACGCCCAGGCTGTAGATGTCGGTGGCGGTGCTGACGGGCTCGCCGCGTACCTGTTCGGGGCTGGCGTAGTTGGGGGTGTAGGGGCGCACGCCGCCGACGGTGGTGTGGCCTTCCTTGCCCTCAAGCGGGTCCAGCGCCTTGGCGATGCCGCAGTCCAGCAGCTTGACGTTGCCTTCGGTGTCTACCAGCACGTTGCCGGGCTTCAAGTCACGGTGCACCAGCAGGTTGCGGTGGGCGTGCGCCACGGCATCGGTCAACTGCTGGAACAGCGCCAGGCGCTGTGCGATGGGCTTGTGGGCGCAGGCTTCGTCGATCGGGCGGCCTTGCACGCGCTCCATCACGAAAAAGGGCAGGCCGTCGTCGGACATGCCGGCATCCAGCAGCCGCGCGATGTGCGGGTGCGACAGGCGTGCCAGCGCCTGCTGCTCCTGCGCAAAGCGCGCTAGCACGGCCTGCGAATCCATGCCCCGCTTGAGCAGCTTGATGGCCGCGTAGCCCTGGTAGCGGCCATCGTCGCGGCGCGCTTCGAACACCTCGCCCATGCCGCCCGCACCCAGCGGGCGGGTGATGCGCCAGGCGCCCAGGCGCTGGTGGATGCGTTGTTCGTTCGGCGCTGCCGCGTTCAGCGGCTCTGTGGGCGTGGGCGCATGCAGAAACCCGGTGGCCGCCTCGCCTTCATGCGCCAGCAGCGAGGCCACTTCAGCACGCAGTGCCGGGTTGATGTCGGATTCGGCCAACGCTGCTTCACGCTGCGCGGCAGGCAAATCAAGCAGCCGCTCGAACAACGCACGCACGGCGTGCCAGTCGTTTTGGTGGTGTGCATCGGCCAGGGTCATGGGTGGGATGCTATGTGCGCGCGCCGGCAATTGCCCAGGCTGGCACCGAATCAGCGGCAACCCCTGGCCATGGTGCACCTCAATGGTTACATCGCGTTGCAACTGGTTCCGCAAGCCTTGGCGATGGCCCCGCTTGGCACTGATCGCCCGCGATGCCATCATGGCCCGGCACCTTTCCAACCAGGCCGGGCTCAAGCCAGGCCGCCTACCAACAGGAGACTCCCATGTGCAAGCTCTGTGATTCAGGCCAGCCGCAAGACCATCGCGCCGATGGTGCGCCAACCAGCCAGCGCTGGAATGCGCGGCGCGGCTTTCTCAAAGCCACTGCTGCGGGCAGCACCGCAGCCGCCGCGGGCGGCATGGCGTTGTTCAACTCGGCCCCTGCCGCCGCCAGCGAAGGCAAAGAGCCGGAACACAGCGGCCGCCATGGCCGGCGTTATGTGATCCGGCGCGGCGCGGTGATGTCGATGGACCCGGCGGTGGGCGACTTCGCCGAGGCCGACGTGCTGGTCGAAGGCAAGAAGATCGTTGCGGTAGGCCCCAACCTGAAGGTGGGCGGCGCCGCCGAGATCGACGCGCGCGGGCGCATCGTCATGCCCGGCTTCATCGACACCCACCACCACTTGTTCGAAACCGCGCTGCGCAGCTACCTGGCTGATGGCCTGTTGTTCGACGGCCTGGATGCACGCACCACGCAGAACTACTTCCAGAAGATCTTGCTCACCTTTGCGCCGCAGTACCGGCCCGAAGACGTTCACATCAGCACCCTGTTCGGCAGCCTGAGCCAGCTCGATGCCGGCGTGACCACGGTGTTCGACATCTCGCAAATTCACCATTCCCCCGCGCACAGCGACGCCACCATCCAGGCGCTGCGCGAGAGCGAGCAACGCGCCGTGTTCGGCTACTTCGAAAGCGCCGGCGGCGTGGCCGGCAACCAATACCCGGGCGACGCCAAGCGCATCAAGCTGCAGCACTTCAGCTCAAGCGACCAGTTGCTGTCGATGTTCATGGGTGGCGAAATTTATCTGCCCGGCTATGAACTTGCCTGGAAGACCGGGCGCGACCTCGGCCTGCCGGTGGCCGCGCACATCGTGGGCACCTTTGGCATGCGGCCCACCTTCGATGCACTGGCCGCCGCGGGCGCGTTCGGGCCCGACAACCTGTTCATCCACATGACCGGCATGTCTGACTTCGCCTGGCAAAAAGCGCGCGATGCCGGCGCGGGTGTGTCGTTGGCCGTGCCGATTGAAATGAACATGCGCCACGGCACGCCGC
>JAYUHT010000533.1:0-9006 GCA_043766725.1 Burkholderiales bacterium
CGAGGCCAGGAAGCGCACCATGGCCTTGGCCATGCCCGACAGTTCCAGCACCACACCCAGGAAGATGAACAGCGGCACCGCGAGCAGCACGAGGTGCGCCATGCCTTCATCCATGCGGCCAACGATGACGATCGTCGGCTTGGTCGTGCTCAAGGCGATGTAGCCGAAGGTGGCCAGGCCGAAGGCGAAGGCGATGGGCACGCCGGCCAGCACCAGAGCGGCAACGATGACGACAAAGAAGATGAACAGGTTGAGGTTGCCCAGGTTCTGGAACAACGGGCTCAGCGCGACCAGCGCGGCCACGATTCCCGCAGCCAGGGCCACCGCGCCAGCCAGGCGCTTCCAGTGGGCAACCTCGGCGAGTTTCAGCGCCGCCGCCACGCCCATCAAGGTGATGCCGCAGGGCAGCGCCGCCGCGCGCCAGGCGTTGGAAATTTCGAGCGAAGGCGTCGTGACGATGACTTCTTCAGCAGCGAATTCAAAGGCCGGGTGGCCGATCAGCAGCAGAAAAGTGCCGGCCGCAACCACACCCAGCAGTTCCAGGAACGCGCGCGCGCCAGGGGATGCGAGATCGACCAGTGCGGTCATGCGCATGTGCGACGAGCGGCGAAACGCGACCACGGCGCCAAACATTGCCAACCACAGGAACAACATCGACGCCAGCTCGTCTGACCAGGTCAGCGGCTGGTGGAAAACATAGCGGCTGACGACGCCGGAAAACAGCACCACGATTTCGAGCAGCACCAGGATCGCTGCCGGCACCTCGGTGACCAGCGCCAAGATGCGATCCGCGTGCGCGACCGCGCGCAGCCAGGGGCTGGCCGAGCGCTCGCTCGTACCCGGGCTGCCTGAAAACGCGAGCGGGTTCAAGGCGCCTCTGCCGTGGCCTGCCGGTCAGCCCAATTTGCCGCTGTACTTTTCGAGCAGCGCCCAGGCTTCCGGGCCGAACTTCTTCTGCCACTCGGCGTAGTAGCCGGACTTTTGCAGCACCTCGCGGAAGGGCTTGCCATCAACCTGGTTGAACTGCATGCCGGCGCCCTTGAGCTTGGCTTCGAGCGAGGCATTCAGCACTTCGTGCGCGGCGCGCTGCTTCATGGCGTGGGCGTCGAACAGGCGCGTGACCAGTGCCCGCAGATCGTCGGGCAGGCCAGTCCAAATGCGCTTGTTGCCGACCAGCGTGAAGCAGTCCCACATGTGCGAGGTGTAGGTGCAGTACTTCTGAACCTCGTAGAGCTTGGTGGCCTCGATGGTCGGCAACGCATTCTCTTGACCATCAACAACCTTGGTTTGCAGCGCGGTGTAAAGCTCACCGATGGGCACCGTGGCAGGCGATGCACCCAAGGCCTTGAACATTGAAGTCGCGACCGGGCTCGCCGGTACCCGGATCTTCATGCCTTCCAGGTCCTTCGGCGAGCTGATGGGCTTGGAGGCATGCGTGATTTGGCGAAAACCGTGGTCGAATGACTTCCCCACCGGCACCACACCGATCTTGTCGAACAAGCCTCGAATGTGCGCGCCAAGATCGCCGTCCATGGCTTTCCAGACCGTTGCGTAATCCGGGAACGCGAAAGCCAGCGTATTGATGCCCACCACCGGGATCAAATTGCCCCAGATCTGGTTGGCGGTGCAGACAAAGTCGATCGCCCCGGAGCGCACCTGCGAGACGGTGTCGGTGTCGCTGCCGAGTTGCCCGCTGGGAAAAACCTCCATCGTCAGGCGGCCGTTCGACTCTTTCAGCACTTCGGCGCAGGCCGCTTTCAGCGCGGCGCTCGTTGGGTGGCTCTCTGGCAGGGTGATGGCAATCTTCAGGTTGAACTTGGCTCCGGCTTGAGCCATCGCCATGCCGGGTACCAGCGTGGCGGCGGCCAGGCTGCCAAGTTGCTTGAGTGCTGTTCGGCGCTGCGCGTCTCGAATGCTTTGTTCAGCCGGCGGCGAGGTGGGCTTGGTCATCATGGGTGTCTCCTATAGGGTTAACTGAACAGGGCGCCGCGCGTTCAAAAACAGCGGCCATCCATGCCTGTGCAGCGCATCAGTTCAAGTACCGGGCGGCCGGGGTTGGAACGCCATTGCGCGGCGCGTCGACGCACAGAAAACTGCTCGCCTTGGTGGCGTCGCCGCTCTGATAAGTCGGCACCTTGGGATAGGTGCAGATCGGCCGCTCCAGCGCCACGGTGGTGCCCGCTTGGTCCGCGTAGCGGGTGGCGATGATGCTGTCGGGCGCGGCCTTGTTCTCAACCCAATCGACCAACTTGAGCAGCATGTCGTGCGCCTGATCCTTCGGCACATAGGGCGAGTACGGCTGCCCGAAGTCGCCCACGCCAGGCCCGCCGGTGATGCTGCTGCAGTGGCCCATGCCCGGCACCATGTAGAAGCGGAAGAAGTTCTGCGTGCCGGGCAAGTCGCCGCCCTGGGCCAGCACCACGCGCTCGTAGTACTCGAGCGCACTCTGGTACGGCACACCGGGGTCGGCCGTGCCGCTGAACATCATCAACTTGCCACCTGCCGCCTTGAACCGGGTCAGGTCGGCATCGTTGGCGTTCATGATCGACGCCAGCCTCGCATCAACCGCATCCATGTCGTGATCGAAGTCGAAGCTCGCGTAGTTCCAGCTCGCGCCCAGTGCCCACTTGAACATGTAGAACTGCTGCGGCGGCCAGTTGACGGCGTCGCCCTGGAATGCGAGCCCGAAGACCATGCTTTCCGAGCCGACCGGCAGGCCGGTGAAGATGCGTTCACTTGTGCGTGGGTTGACGGGGCCGTTCCATGTCTTCTTCAAGGCCGCCAATTGCGGGGCGGTCAGGCAAGTGTCGTTGTCGCTCACGGTGCACTTTGGCAGCGTTTCCGCGTCGAAGTTGCAGCGCCGCGGGTCGGTCAGATAGGTGTCGGTGGCCGCGCCGCCGTCCTTGCCCGCGCAGGCGGCGACCACCTTGCCGGTAACCATGTTCAGCTTGCCTTGAGACAGTTGCGCGCCAGGTGCCGTGAGCGCCTGCAGGTTGTTCACGAACAGCGTGTGCAGGTGCGTGCGGTTGTTGGCCGGCGCGCCGGCGATGATGCCGTGGTAGTCGTCCGGGTAGCGCTGCGCGATCGACAGCGCCTGCTGGCCACCCGTGGAGCAGCCCTGGAATATCGACGTACGCGGTGCGGTCTTGTAGTAAGCGTTGGTCAATGCCTTTCCGGCCACGGTCATCTCGTGGTTGGCGCGATAGCCGAAGTCACGCCACCGCTCGGGGTGGTCGACGGCCTGGTTCGCGTCCGGTGCGGAGCCCAGGTCTGTGATCGCCGACGCGAAGCCCCGCTTCAATCCTTCGACCAGGCCGCTGTAATAAATGATGGCCCCGCCGCCGCCGCCGTTGCCGTTGCCCAGAAAGCGACCGTTCCAGTTCTGCCGCGGCATCCAGACTTCGACATCGATGTTGGAGTCGGTTGACGGTTTCATGGTCACCGTCACTCTGCAAAACGCCGGCAGCCCAGACACCGGGCCCGGCTGGCCAGGCGGCGTGTAGTCACCCGCGGGAATGGCCACTGCGGTGCGCACGGTGCCGCCGGCCAGCGCCGTTCCGGCCAGGCTTTCGCAAGACACTTTCTCGGCGCTGGTGGCGGCCGAGTCGCCGCCCCCGCCACACCCCGCCGCCAGCAACGAGATGACAGCGACGCAAGTCAGCGCGAGCCGCCGGTGCTTCACGCTTCCTTGCCGCCCACGCGGCTGATCTGATTGGTTAGTAAACGTCATGCGTGGTCTCCGTTTTGGTGGCGAAGGGTGGGTGCTGTTCAGGGCCGCTTGTGGGTTCGGAGTAGGGCAGTCATCGGTCGAACACGCCCGGCTGGTGAACTTCGATCACATGGCCGTCGGGGTCGTGCAGGAACACCTGGTACCAGCCGGGAATGGCCCAGCAGCCGTAGTCCGAATAGCGAATGCCAAGCGCGTCACACCTGCGCATGAAGCCCTTGATGTCGTCGGTGCGGAAGCAGAAATGGCCATGCGCCATCGGGTTGACGAATTGACCCATCTTGAAGCCGGTGTCCAGGTCGCGTTCAGCCCAGTGGAACTCGATGTCGCCGTCGGTCAGGAAGTCGACCTTGCCGGTGTAGGCACGGTCTTCGCGCACGCCACTCACGACGGTGTGTTCCTGGTCGTTGATCGTGCCCAGCTCGAACAGTGTCTTGTAGAACTTGGTCAACCGGGGCAGGTTGTCCGAGCAAAGGTTCATGTGGTGGAACTTGAAATTCATGGCGGTTCCGGGCTGAGGAGCGGTGGGTGAGATGCGCCGAGCGCTTGCCGTGAATGGCGTTGCCGTTGACGTAAAACTGCCGTCAGTAGGGCCTAAGAGCGGCGGGAAGCGGGTACCAGCGAGCGGCCAGATGATTTCACTAATGAATTCAAAAATGTATTAGTGCAAACCAGTAGGTGAATTCAATGCGAATTTCTCTAGCGTATAGGTCAGCACAACTTCATTTGCACAGTGGAAAATGCATACATGAGTACAGGCGAGTCCGAGGGCCATGGCACCGACCCATCCGCGGCACAAGCCGGAACGTCACTCGTACATCGGCAAGAAGCCTGCACCGAGGCCACGGTGCGGCGTGTCGCGGCCATGCTCGACCTGGCGCCCGACCAGTGGGTGAGCGGCCAGTCGTTGCCCCGAGGTTGGCATTTCGTGCTGTTGGCGGCCGACACCCCGCGCTCGGCCTTGCGGGCCGACGGCTTCCCGGGGCTCGGCGTGCCGATGCCGGATCTGGGCTTGCCGCGGCTGATGCTCGGTGGCCGCACGGTGGCGTTCCATCAGGACATCGCCATCGGTTCGCCCGTGATGCGCAGCAGTTCAGTGCGCAGCCTCGTGCGCAAGACCACGGCGACGGGCCCGATGGCTGTGGTGACCCTGGCGCACGAACTGCGCATCGGCGCGAAAGCGCAGGCCGCCTTGGCCGAGACGCAGACCTATCTGCTGTTGCCGCCCCGCGCGGCTGGCAGCGTGGCGCCCGAGGCCGCGCCCGGGGCCCTTGCCAAGGCGGCACACATGAAGACGGTTGTGCCCGACGAGACCCTGTTGTTCCAGTACTCGGCGCTGGGTTTCAACTCGCACCGCATCCACCTCGACCGCGAGCACGCGCGCCAGGTGGAGGGCTTCCCGGATCTGGTGGTGAACGGGGGCTTGGCCACTCTGCTGCTCACAGAATTCCTGCGCCGCGATCTGGCTGTCACGCCTGCCACTCTGACGGTGCGGCATGTTGCGCCGCTGTATTGCAACCGTGCCATGACGCTGACGGCCGATCTTGTTGCCGGGAAATGGAAACTGAAGGCGTTTGACGACCAGCACCGGCTGGCCGTGGCCATGGAGGTGACAGTCTCATGAACTTCGAACCCCTGAAGGGCATTCGCGTGCTGGACTTGACCAGCGTGGTGGTCGGCCCGGTGTGCACGTGGCGCTTGAGCCAGTACGGCGCTGAAGTCGTGAAGGTCGAAAGCCCCGATGGCGACCTGATGCGCGGCCTGGGCGGCCAGTCGCCCACCGGCCAGCACTCGGGCGCCTACCTGCACTTCAACCGCGGCAAGCGCAACATCTGCCTCGACCTGAAACAACCTGCGGCCCTGGAGGCCGTGGCACTGCTGGTGGCATGGGCCGATGTGATCGTGGCCAATATGCGCCCGCAGGCCCTGGCCCGCCTGGGGCTTGATGCCGCCAGCGTGCGCGCCAAACACCCCGACAAGGTGTATTGCCTCATCACCGGCTATGGCCTTGACGGCCCCTATGCGGGCCGGCCGACCTATGACAGCGTCGTTCAGGCCGCCACCGGCATGGCCGGCCTGATGCTGGCCCGCGACGGTGAGCCGGCCTATGTGCCGATGCTGATTTGCGACCACGTGGCCGGCGAGATCGCGGCGGGCGCCATTCTGGCCGCACTGGTCGAGCGCCAGGCCAGCGGCCAGGGTTGCAGCCTCGAAGTACCCATGTTCGAAACCATGGCCGCCTTCGTGCTGCAGGAGCACCTGGCGCAGCACAGCTTTGACCCACCGGTGGGCCCGGCCGGCGACCAGCGCCTGCTCAGCCCGCACAACAAGCCGGTGAAGACGGCAGACGGCTGGGTCTCATTCACCATCAACACCGACCCCCAGGTGCGCGCCTTCCTCAAGGCTACCGATCGAGAACACTTGCTGAATGACGCACGCTTCACCACGGTCGCCAGCCGGGCGCGCTACGTGGCCGAGTGGTTCGAAATTCGCGGTGCGCCGCTCACCGGCCGCAGCACCGCGCAATGGTTGGCCGCGCTGCAAGCGGCCGACATCGCGGCGCAACCCTGCCACACGCTCGACACCCTGCAACGCGACCCGCACCTCGAAGCGGTTGGCCTGATTAACTTCGAAGATCACCCGACAGAAGGCCGCACGGCGGCCATTCGCGCGTCGATCCGTGTGGGCGATGCCAGCTTGCCGCGGCGTGCCCCCGCGCAGCCGCGCGGCGCCGACACCCGCGCGCTGCTGGCCGAGCTGGGCTACGCCAGCGATGCCGTTGAGGCCATGTTGTCGGCCGGCGCCGCTCGCGCTCCGGGAGAATCGGCGCCATCGTCCGCGGCTTGACAGGCTGAGCGCGGCAGACCACGCCAGCAGGTTCACGGAGACAGGTATGAAAGACGACATCGTCGAAACGGCCACCCTCGCCGATGCGGATGCGGAAGGCCGTTCGTATGCCGCGCCCGCGCTGGAAAAGGGCCTGGACATTCTCGAGCTGCTGTGTACCAGCGAGCACCCCTTGTCGCAGAAGGACATGGCGCAGCGCCTGGGGCGCAGCGTGGGCGAGCTCTACCGCATGGTGGCCTGCCTGGTCAGCCGCAACTACCTGACTCTGGTGGACGAGAACACCTACGGCATCACGACCAAGCTGTTCGAGCTGTCGCACATCAACCCGCCCACACACCGGTTGCTGTTCGAGGCCACGCCGATCATGCAAAGGCTGGCCAGCGAGCTCGATCAATCGTGCCACCTCACGGTGTATGGGCAGGGCAAGCAAGTGGTGCTGTGCAAGGTGGATACGCCCAGCGGCATGGGCTTTGCCGTGCGCGCCGGCGCGGAGCTGGATGTCTTGATTTCCGCGTCGGGCCGCGTGCTGCTGGCCTTTCAGGATGAAGAGACGACCAAGCTGCGCATCGAGGAGTCCTTGCAACGGCGCCCGGAACAAGCCGACCCGCAGATCGACCTCACCTTGGCGTCGATCCGCGCTGCGGGCTACGAATCCATTCCCAGTGTGCAGGTGCGCGGGCTGTACGCCGTGAGCTTCCCGATCCTCGACGCCCAGGGGCGCGCCATCGCCGCGCTGACCGTGCCCTATGCCGAGCGGCTTGACCAGAAACAGCGCAAGTCGATTCCCGAGGTGACCGCAGCGCTGGGCCGCTCTGCCCGCATGTTGTCGGCGCGCATCGGCGGCAGGGTGGCGGCCGGCGGACTGAGCGTGACCGAACGTGAAGCGCAACAGCGGCGCGCCGCGCGGCCTGGCGCGCGCTGACCTGCCGAAGCGCAGCCTTGCCGGCGTCGAGGTGTTTGCGCGCGCCGTCTGAAGTGGGGTCGGATGAGCTGAGCATCTCGGACATGGCCGCTCCAATGTCCTGGTGACCCGCACGCCTGATTCGTTGCGCTGTGCCCCACGGTACGATGCCGCCATCCAATCCAACCTCTTGAGACCACCACATGCCCACCCCCGTTCGCGCCTCCGACACCCCCTTCGCCGTTGCCGTGGAGGCGGGCAAGGACTACTACTGGTGCTCTTGTGGCCAAAGCAAGAACCAGCCGTTTTGCGATGGCACGCACAAGATTGCGGCCGAATTCGCGCCGGTGAAGTACACCGCCGCAGCCAGCACCACCGTGTACTTCTGCGGCTGCAAGGCCAGTGCCAACGCCCCGCTGTGCGACGGCACGCACAAGAAGCCGGCCTGAGCCTGGCTGGCCGCGCCCGCCGCTGTGGGCGCCCCATCACGCCAACATGTTTGCACCTGACGTCTTGGCCGCCTACCTGGCCGCGGTGTTGATCATCGTGGCCGTACCGGGGCCTGACAACCTCTTGCTGCTGGGCCGCGCACTGAGCCACGGCACGCTGGCCGGCGCGGTGTCGGCCGCGGGCTCGGCGCTGGGCATCATGGTGCACAGCGTGGCCGCGGCCTTGGGCTTGACGCTCATCTTGCAGACCTCGCCGCTGGCTTTTTGGCTGGTCAAGTTGGCCGGCGCGGCTTATCTGGTCTGGTTAGGTTTTCAGGCGCTGCGCTCGCGCAGCTTCATCAGCTTTGCGCCGGCCGCGCGTTTGCCCTTGCGCCAGGTGTTCGCCAAGGGGCTGCTGACCAACGTGCTCAACCCCAAGGTGGGGCTGTTCGTGGTGGCCTTCATGCCGCAGTTCGTGGATGCCTCGCGCGCCCCCGTGGGCCCGCAGTTGCTGGTGCTGGGCGCGATCTTCTCCATCGCCACGTTGGTGATCTTCGCCGCGCTGGGTGCGTTTGCCGCGCAACTGGCGCGCGGCCTGGCGCGCTCGGCGCGCGCGGTGGCCGGGCTGAACATCGGCGCCGGCCTGGTCTTCATTGGCGCGGGCCTGTCCATCCTGGCCCTTGAAAACAGAAAGTGAAGCATGACGAATGACGTGCAAGGCGCCTTGCGGCCCGCCACCATTGTTGACAGCGGCCACCCCGCCGTGGTCGCCTTCGCGCAGCGTGTGTGCCCTGGCGCCACGCCTGCCGCCGTGAGCGATGACGCCACCGCGCGCGAACGCGCGGTGAAGCTGTACTACGCTGTGCGCGACGAAGTGCGCTACGACCCGTATCGCGTGGATTTAACGGTTAACGGTTTGAAGGCCAGCCAGGTGTTGGCCGATGGCTACGGCTGGTGCGTGAGCAAGGCGGCGTTGCTGGCCGCGGCTTGCCGCGTGGTGGGCGTGCCCGCGCGCGTGGGCTTTGCCGATGTGCGCAACCACATGAGCACCGAGCGGCTGCGTGAGCACATGGGCACCGACATGTTTTATTACCACGGCTACA
>JAYUHT010000534.1:0-9004 GCA_043766725.1 Burkholderiales bacterium
GGTGCCGAATTCGCGCCGCAGTTCGAGCACGCTCGCAGCATCCACCAGCGTGCGGATGATGGCGCGCACGTCGTACAGCGCATTGCGGTTTTCGGGCACCGCCTGGCGCAGCGTTTGTTGCTCGCCACCGGCTGCGTCTGCGGCCAGCAGCGGTGCCTGGAAGTAGGCCAGATATTGCTTCGCCGCGGCCACCGCGGCCGCTTCGTCGGCCACGCGCACATCAACCACGCCGTTAGCGGCCTGCACGCTGATCGGGCCGACCTCGTCGGCCGCCACACGGCCCAGGCCGCCGCCTTCGATCATGGCCGGCCCGCCCATGCCGATGCTCGAATTCTCGGTGGCGATGATGACGTGGCAACAGCCCAGCATGGCCGCGTTGCCGGCAAAGCAGCGCCCGGCCACGATGCCCACCAGCGGCACCTGCCCGGCCAGTGCGGCCAGGGCGCCGAAGCTGGTGCAATGCAGCCCGGCCACGGCGGGCGAATCAACATCGCCCGGCCGCCCGCCGCCGCCTTCGGCAAACAGCACCAGCGGCAAGTTCAGGCGCTTGGCCACATCGAGCAGCCGGTCGGTCTTGCCGTGGTTGAACGAGCCCTGGGTGCCGGCCAGCACGGTGTAGTCATACGCCATCAGCGCCACCTGCGCGCGCGCAGCGCCGACCAGCGCGGCGTTGACGCTGCCGGTGCCGGTGATCAAGCCATCCGCCGGCGTGTTGGCTTGCAGGTCTTGGAGTGTGCGCCGGCTGCGCTGCGCGGCCACGGCGAAGGCACCGTATTCGTTGAAGCTGCCGGCGTCGAGCAGGTCGGCCACATTGGCCCGCGCGCTGCGCCCGCCGCGGGCCTGGCGTTGCGCCATGGCCTGCGGGCGCGCGGCGTCTTGCAGCAAGGCGCGGCGCTGGCGCAGGCGGGCCAGGTCGGCACGCTCGCTGGCCGGGGCCTGCACAGCGGGCCGGGCCAGCGTCACCGCGGCGGGTTCGAAGTCGACCAAGACTGTGCCTTCGTCCACCGCCTCGCCCACGGCCACATGCAGCACGCGCACCAGGCCGTCAGCCGGGGCTTGCAGCGGCACTTCCATCTTCATCGACTCCAGCACCACCAGCACCTGGCCGGCATGCACCGCCTGGCCGGCGGTGACTTCGATGCCGATCACGGCACCCTGTACCGCTGCCGTCAAGGCCCGGGCCTGTGCGCTCATACGTGAATACCTCTTGTTGATGGCGCCCAACACGCGGGCGGCCGCGTCATTCTCCCCGGCCCAGGCCAGGGCGCCCTTGCCCTAGACTGGCCCCCCCGATACACCGCCCGGCTCACGCATGTCCCAGGCCCCTGCCACCACATCCCCTGCCTTGTCCAGCCTGGGGTTGGGCGACGCTGCGTTGCAGGCCTGGCTGGACCAGATGCCCAACGCGCTGGCGCTGGTGGAGGCCCCTAGCGGCCTCATCCAATGGGCCAATGCGGCATTCGCCAACGCCACCGGCCACGCCCGCGCTGACTTGCCGGGCAAGCCGGTCAACGCCCTGTTCGATCTGGACGCGCAGGCCTTCGCCAGCCTGGCCCAAAGCGGTTTGCCGCGCGACGTGGGCCTGCACCACGCCGATGGGCGTGCCGGCCATGGCCGCTTGCAGTGCCAGCCGCTGCAAGGCAGCCTGTGCGCACTGACCTGGTGGCCCACCGACGAGCTGCGGCAGACGCAGGAACTGTTCGAGCGAACCCAGACCTTTGGCCGTCTGGGCGTGTGGACGCGCGACGTGCGCACCCAACAAGGCCAATGGGACGCGCGCATGTTCCGCTTCTTCGGGCTGGCGCCGTCAAGCCAACCGCCCAGTTTCGACCTGGCCTCGCAGGCGGTGGTGGAGGAAGACCGCGAGCCGCTGCGCCTGGTTTTCTACGCATCGATGAAGCAAGCCGGCCACTACAGCCGCCGCTATCGCCTGCGCCGCGCGGATGGTTCGATCTGCCACGTGCATTCGCAGTGGGAGGTGTGCAACGGCGGCGACGGCTTGCCGCTGCGCGCCATGGGGGTGCTGGTCGACGACACCGAGACCATTGCCCAGGTGCGGTCACACACACAGACCGCTGCGCAGCTGCAGCTCGCGGTCGAGCTGGGCAACATCCTGTACTGGCGCACCGACCTCGCCAGCGGTGAGATGAAATTCAATGACCGGGCCCCGGCCATCATCGGCCGCACGGGCCAGCCGGCGTTGTTGCCCGATGAGCTGCGCCAGATCGTGCACCCCGACGACCTGGCCGAGTACCTGGCCAAGGGCAGGGACACCGTGCGTGATGGCCGCCCCGTCGACATGGAAGTGCGTTTGCGCCACGCCGACGGCGCCTGGCGCTACGTGCTCACACGCCGCGTCGCCCAGCATGACGGCCAGGGCCGCGCCGTGGCAATTTTGGGCGTGGGGCTGGACATCACCGAGCGCGTGGAGGAAACGCGCCGCGCCATCGTGCTGGCCCAGCGCGTGGAGATCGCCACGCAGGCCGCGGCGATCGGCTTCGTCAGCATCGAGGCTGGTGCCGAGCGGCCGAATTGGAATGCGCAAATGCGCCACATCCACGGCCTGGCCGCGGGCAGCCCGGAGCCCACGGTGCGCGACTGGTTGAAGCACATCATCTACCCCAGCGACCGTGCCCGGGTGCGCAAGGCGGTGGCGAACTTGGCCCAGGGCCAGGTGCAGGAATTCGACATCGACTTTCGGCTGCACCGGCCCAGCGGCGAGTTGCGCCACGTGCGTTTTCATGCGCGCGCCGACAACCAGGGTGAGCAAGGCGTGTTCGTGGGCGTGATGATCGACGAGACCGAGGCCCGCGCCGCCGAGCGCGCGCTGCATGTGGCCAACGAACGCGCCGCGCTGGCCGTGCGCAGCACTGGCCTGGGCACCTGGGAGCTTGACCTGCGCAGCGGCACCACCTTCTGGGACGAGCAGATGTGGCGCTTGCGTGGCTTGGCGCCGCGCGCCACCCCGCTCAACGCAGACGAGCGCCGCGACCTCACCCACCCCGATGACCGCGCAGCGGTCGACGCCAAGCTGGCCCAGGCCATTGCTGAGGCCAGCCCGACTTACTACGAATTCCGCAGCCGCCTGCCCGATGGGCATTGGCGCTGGCTGGCCTCGCGCTCGCTGCCACAGCGTGACGAGCAAGGCCGCAGCGTCGGCCGCCTGGGTGTGAACTGGGACATCACCGACTCAAAAAATGCTGAAGACGCGCGCCGCGAACGCGCCGTGGCCGAACGCAACAGCCTGGCCAAGTCGCAGTTCCTGGCGCGCATGAGCCACGAACTGCGCACGCCGTTGAACGCCGTGCTGGGTTTCACCCAGATGCTGCAAAACGACGGCGAACGGGCCAGTGCCGAAACGCGCAAGCGCCGGCTCGACCACATTCGCGCGGCCGGGCAGCACCTGCTCTCGCTGATCAACGATGTGCTCGACCTGTCCAGCCTGGAAGGCGGCGAAGTGCGGGTGCAGTTGGGCCCGGTGGCGCTCGGCCCGCTGGTCAACGAGACGCTGCCGTTGGTGGAAAAACTGGCCAGCCAACGCCAGGTGACGCTGCGCGAGGGCAGTGTGGCCGGTGTGGCCCAGGCGGACGCCACGCGGCTGCGCCAGGTGTTGCTCAACTTGCTCACCAACGCCATCAAATACAACACCGAGGGTGGCTCGGTCACGGTCAGCGCCGAGCCGCGCGCCGAATGGGTGGTGGTGCGCATCAGCGACACCGGCCGCGGCATGAGCGACGAGCAATTGCGCCATGTCTTCGAGCCCTTCAACCGCCTGGGGTTGGAGCAAGAGGACATCGAAGGCACGGGCATCGGGCTGGCCATCGTCAAGGCCCTGGTGGAACGCATGGGCGGCTCGGTGCATGTGGACAGCACACCCGGCGTGGGCAGCGTGTTCGAGCTGCGCCTGCCCCTGGCCGCACCGGCCGCCGAGCCGGCCTGCGGCGTGCCCGAAGCGCCGGCGCAATGGATGCGCCTGGCCGCCACGCGCCGGCCCGGTGCGCGGCCCAGCTTGCTTTACATCGAAGACAACCCGGTCAACGTGTTGATCGTCGAAGAACTGGTCAGCCACCGCACCGGCCTGCAATTCAGCGCCGCGAGCGACGGCACCAGCGGCGTGGCGCGCGCGCGCGAACTGCGGCCCGACTTGATATTGGTGGACATGCAGTTGCCCGATTTCGACGGCATCGAGGTGTTGCGGCGGCTGCGTGCCGACCCATTAACGAAAGACATCACCTGCATTTCGCTCTCGGCCAACGCCCTGAGCCAGGACATTGACGCCGCCATGGCCGCGGGCTTTGCCGACTACTGGACCAAGCCGCTGAATTTCAAGGCCTTTTTGACGGCGCTGGACAGCTTGTTCGGCCCGGCCGCGGGGGCCGATGTCGCCGGCTTTGACTGAGCGTCAAGCCGGCTGGGCGTCTTCGACCAGCCCACGCTTGCGCAGCATGGGCTGCACCTCTGGGGGGCGCCCCCTGAAAGCGGCAAAGGCCGCGCCCGGCTCCAGGCTGTTGCCGCTGGCGTAGATGTAGCGTTGCAGCGCCGCGGCCACCTTGGTATCGAACGGGCTGCCGGCTTCGGTGAAGGCACCGTAGCCGTCCGCATCCAGCACCTCGGCCCACAGGTAAACGTAGTAGCCCGCGGCATAGCCCGAGCCGCTGAACAGGTGCTGGAAGTGCACCAGCCGGTGGTTCACGCCCACGGCCGCAGGCAAGCCCAGCGCGCGCAAGGTGTCGGCTTCAAATGCGCACAGGTCAGCCGGCGGCTCACCGCCGGGCAAGGCATGCGCGGCCATGTCGACCAGCGCGCTGGCGGTGTAGCGCACGGTTTCATAGCCCTGGTTGAAGCGGCGCGCGCGCTGCATGCGATCAATCAAATCGCGCGGCATGGGTTGCCCGGTCTTATGGTGCCGCGCGTGGCGTTCCAGCACCTCGGGCTCTGTGATCCAGTGCTCGAAGATCTGCGACGGCAGCTCGACAAAGTCGCGCAGCACCTGCGTGCCTGACAAGCGCTCGTAGGTGACGTTGCTGAGCATGCCGTGCAGGCCATGGCCGAATTCATGGAACAGGGTGCGCGCGTCGTCCAGCGACAGCAGCGTGGGCTGCCCCGGCGCGCCCTTGGCGAAGTTGTTGTTGTTCAGGATCACCGGCAACGCCGGCACACCACCCGGCTCGTTGCGGCTTTGCCAGCGCAACGCGCCCATCCAGGCGCCGCTGCGTTTGGACGGGCGCGCAAAGTTGTCTTGCAAGAACACCGCCACGACCTGGCCGTGGGCATCGCTGACTTCGTAGGCCGCCACGTCGGGGTGGTACACCGGAATGTCTTGCCGGAGCTTGAACTGCAGGCCGAACAGGCGCTGCGCGCAATCGAATGCCGCGGCCACCACTTGGGGCAGCGGAAAGTACGGCTTGATCTCGGCGTCGTCCACGGCATAGCGCTGCTGGCGCACCTGCTCGGCCCAGTAGCGCCAATCCCAGGCTTGCAACGGCTCGTTCACACCCGCACGCTGCATCTGCTCTTCCAGCGCTTCCGGCTCGCGCGCCACGGCCGCCAGTGCGCGTGGCCAGACTTCGCCCAGCAGGCCTTGCACCGCCTGCACATGCCCGGCCATGGTGTCGGTGAGCGCGTAGTCGGCGTAGCTGGCCTGGCCGTGCAGCCGCGCTTGTTCGTTGCGCAGGCGCAGGATCTGGCGCGCCACCTCGCGGTTGTCGTGCTCGCCGGCTTGTTCGCCGCGGCCCACCCAAGCCGCCCAGGCCTGCTGGCGCAAATCGCGCCGGGTGGAGAAGGTCAGGAACGGCACCACCAGCGAACGCGACAAGGTGATCACATGCTCGCCTTCGCCGCAGCCGCGGTCCACCGCCGCCTGGCGCGCGGCGGCGCGCACCGAGTCGGGCAGGCCGGCCAGCTCGGCCTCGGTCTTCAGCACCAGCATGTACGCCGCTTCGTCATGCAGCACGTTCTGGCCGAAGCGCGTGGTCAACTCGGCCAGTTCTTCCATCACCGCGCCATAACGCTGCTGCGCTGCGCCTTGCAAGCGCGCACCCGAACGCACGAAGTCGAGGTGCACGCGCTCGGTGAGGCGCAGCTGTTCCGCGCTCAGGCTCAGTTCGTGGCGCTGCTCATGCACGGCGTCGACGCGGGCAAACAGGCCGGCGTGCATCGACACCGCATTGCCATGCGCGGCCAGCGGCGCGGCCATGGCGCGTTGCACGGCTTGCAAAGCCGGCGAGGTGTGCGACGCGGTGAGGTTGTAGAACGCGGCTTCGATGCTGGCCAGCCGGCGCCCACTGCGGTCATAAGCGGCCAGCGT
Organism: Burkholderiales bacterium; assembly: GCA_043766725.1. Classification (GTDB taxonomy): domain Bacteria; phylum Pseudomonadota; class Gammaproteobacteria; order Burkholderiales; family Burkholderiaceae_C; genus Rubrivivax. Next base: position 6,308 of record JAYUHT010000534.1, read on the forward strand.
GTTGTCGAAGCTCGGCGGTGCGGTCTGCGCGGCAATCTCATCAAGCTCGCCGCGGTGGGCCAGCATGGCCGCGACAAAGGCCGGCGCAAAGTGATCGGGCGCGATCAACGCAAACGGCGGCAGGCCATGCACGGTGTGCCAGCTTTGCAGCAGCGGGTTGGCTTCGGTCATGGCTGGCTCCCTGGTGGGCCCGGGTTGGGGCAGGCGCGAATCATGCCACCGGGCCTGGCTACACTGCGCGGCCCCTTTTGCACAGACCGTGAGCCGGCGTTGATGAGTTCATTGCAAGACATGCTTGAAGCCCGCCAGCGCGACGGCGAGCGCATTCACTTTGATCTGGGCGACACCTGGCTGCAAGGCCGCACCGCGTTTGGCGGCGTGGTCGCCATGCTCGGCGCGGCAGCCATGCGTGAGGTGGCCGGCGCCACCTGGGGCAGCGAGATGCGCTTGCGTGCGCTGCAAACCAGCTTCGTCGGCCCGGTGGGCGCAGGCCGGCTCACGGTGAGCGTGGAATTGCTGCGCCAGGGCCGCAACGTGGCCCAGGTGGCGGCGCGCATGCATCAAGGCGGCAGCATCACCACCGCGCTGTTGGGCACTTACGGCGCCGACCGGCCCACCACCCTGCCCGTGCACAGCCCGCAGCCGCCCACGCCACGGCGGCCCGCCCCGCCCGCCACGCCGAGCAACGGCCTGCGCGATCAGCGGCCCGGCACGCCGGCCTTCTTGCGCCGCTTTGACATGCACTGGAGCGATGGCCCGCCGCCCTTCAGCGGCGGCAGCGGCTTGCGCACCGAGTTCCATTTGCGCTTGCGCGGCAGCGATGCCTTGGCCCTGGACGCTGAGTTGCAAACCGTGCTGCTGGCCGATCTGCCCGCCACCCCGCTGGTGGGCCACCTGCACGCGCCGGCGCCCAACAGCTCGGTGTCGTGGGCGCTGGAGCTGCCGCGCGCCGCGCCGCCGCCGGGCACGGGCTGGTGGCACATGGAATGCGAGTCGGTCGCCGCTGCGGGCGGCTATGTCAACCACACGGCGCGGCTGTGGGCGCCGGGTGGCGCGCTGGCGGCGCTGTGCACCCAAGTGGTGGCGGTGTTTGCGTGACGCGCCGCGAGGCGGCTTGAATCATGCTGAAGCCAGTTATCCTGTTGATCCACTTGTTTGCCGCCATGGGAGCGTCTGTCCTCAGCGGCCTGTTCATGCCCATGACCGCTGCCGCGCAAGACGACCCCCACCTGTGGCTGGAAGAGGTGCTGGGCGACAAGCCCCTGGCCTGGGTGCGCGAGCGCAATGCCCACGCACGCCAGGTGCTGCAAGCGCACCCGCGCTTCGAACGCATGCGCGCGGACATCCTCGGTGTGCTGGATTCGAAAGAGAAGATCCCGGCCGTCAGCCGCCGCGGCGACTGGCTGTACAACCTGTGGCAAGACGCCGAGCAGCCGCGCGGCCTGTGGCGGCGCACCAGCCTGGCCGAGTACCGAAAAGCCGCGCCGAAATGGGACGTGCTGCTCGACATCGACGCCCTGGGCAAGGCCGAGGGCGAGAACTGGGTCTGGGGCGGCGCGGCCTGTTTACCGCCACGCTATGAGCGCTGTTTGCTGTCGCTGTCGCGCGGCGGCGCCGACGCCAAGGTGGTGCGCGAGTTCGACCTCGCCACGAGCCAGTTCGTCAAGGGTGGCTTCACGCTGCCCGAGGCCAAGTCCGACATCGACTGGATCGACCTGGAAACAGTCTACGTGGGCACGGATTTCGGCCCCGGCAGCCTGACTGATTCGGGTTATCCGCGCATCGTCAAACGCTGGCGGCGCGGCACGGCGCTGAGCGCGGCGGTCACTTTGTTCGAAGGCAAGAAAGAAGACGTGGCCGCGGGCGTGAGCGTGGACCTCACGCCCGGCTTCGAGCGCACCGTGTTCCACCGCTACCTCGATTTCTACAACAGCGAGCTGGTGCTGCTGCAGGGCGACAAACTGCTGCCGCTGGCCAAACCCCAAGATGCGTCGCTGAGCTTCATGCGCGACTGGGTGCTGATTGAATTGCGCAGCGATTGGGTGCAAGGCGACAAGACCTGGCCGCGCGGCACCTTGCTCGTGGCGCAGGCCGCTGCGTTCACGGCCGGCAAGGCGCAGTTCCAGGCCCTGTTCACACCCAGCGCCACACGCTCACTGGCCGGGCACACCCACACCCGCAGCCGGGTGCTGATCAATGTGCTCGACAACGTGGCCAGCCGCGTGGAGGAGTGGCGCTTGCAAGACGGGCGCTGGGCGATGCGCGAAGTGAAAGCGCCTTTCCCTGGCACGCTGGCCTTGCAGGCCTTGCACGACGAGCATGTCGCCAACGACCCGCTGGGCGAAAACTACCTGCTCAGCTACACCGATTTCATCACCCCCGATTCGTTGCTGCTGGCGCGCACCGGCAGCGACGAGCGCGAATTGCTGAAAGCGCGCCCGGCGTTTTTCAGCGCCGCGGGCATGCGCGTGGAGCAGCGCTTCTCCGCCTCCAAAGACGGCACCCGCGTGCCCTACTTTGTGGTCTGGCCGGCCGGCGCCAAGCCTGATGGGAAAAACCCCACGCTGCTTTACGGCTATGGCGGCTTCGAACAAAGCATGCAGCCCTGGTATTCGGGTGGCTTTGGCAAGGCCTGGTTTGCGCAAGGTGGCGTGCTGGTGGTGGCCAACATTCGCGGCGGCGGCGAATACGGCCCGG
>JAYUHT010000535.1:0-3407 GCA_043766725.1 Burkholderiales bacterium
TGTTCGACGCCCGCGCCGACGTGTTGGTGCTGCGCGCCCGCCCCGGCGACGACGCCGTGCCCCTGGCCACGCTGATGCGGCTGGTGGCGGCGCTGGCCGAGCGCGGCCTGGCCAGCCGGGGCTCGGCCGCGCACGCGCAGTTGTTGAAGCTGGCCAGCGGCTCGGGGCTCGACCCGCACGGCGCGATCCACTCAGCCGCGCCGCTGGGTGCCGAATTGCTGGGCGCGGCGCATCGGCATGGGCATGAGCACGGGCTGGCCGGCATCGTGCTGGACGATTTGCAGTTCGCCGACGAAGCCAGCGTCGACACCTGGTGCGATTGGCTCGACCGGCCCGCGCTGGCCGGGTTGCGCTTTGGCTTTGCATCGCGCGTGCAGGGCCAGGGCGCGCACGCGCGCGTTGAGCGCCTGCGCCAGCGCGGCGATGTGATCGCGATCGCGGTGCCGGCCCTCACCGCCGGGCAAACCTGTGCGTTGCTGGCATCGCTGGCATTGGCCGGCACCGATGTTGCCGCCGTGGCGCAGGCGCTCGATGCGCGCATCGGCGGCAACCCGCTGCACCTGCTGGAGACCATTCGCCACGCACTCGAACAGCATGGCCAGTTGCGGATTGACCGCTTGAATGCACCGGCCCAGGTGCTCGATTTGCTGGAGCAGCGCCTGGCGGCAGTGTCTGCCGAAGGCTTGGCCCTGGTGCGCATTGCGGTGGTGGCGGGCAGCGATTTCAGCCCCGAACTGGCGCAGGCCGTGAGCGGGCGCGACGTGCTCGAACTGGCCGATGCCTGGAGCGCACTGGAGCGTCAGGGCATCCTGGACCCGCGCGGCTTTGCCCACGACCTGATGCTCGAGGCCGCGTTGCGCCTGCTGCCCGAGGTGATCAAACGGGTGCTTCACGGCCGCGTTGCCGAATACCTGTTGCCGCGCGCGGCGGCGCCGGCACGCCTGGCGCACCACTGGCTGGCCGCCGGTGACCCGCTGGCGGCCCTGGCGCCTTTGACGGCGGCGGCCCGCCTGGCCTGGCGCGCGGGCCGCGGCCTTGAGACGCGCGACGCGTACTTCAAGGCGGCCGACATCGAGATCGGCCGCGGCGAGCCCGACGCCGCGTTCGCGCTGCTGTTCGAATGTGCCGAGGCCATGGCGCGGCTGTGCCCGGTGGGTGATTTCGATGCCGTCGTCACGCGGCTCGCGCCGCTGGTGCGCACGGCGTCGCACCGCGCCCGCCTCACCGTTCTTCAGGCCGGCAGCCTGTACCTGCACGGCGACCATGCCGCTTCAACCCAAATGATGGCCGACGCGCAGTTGCTGGCGATTGCCTGTGGCGACCAACTGGTTGAAGCCGAATGCCTTTACGACAAGGCCTGGCGCTCATCGGTGGCCGGCCGCTTGCGCGAGGCCGTGGAACAACTGTCGGCCTGCGCCATGCTGCAGCGCTCGATCGGGCTGGAGCGGCTGGCGCTCGTCACCGATGCCTCGAAGCTCGGCATCCTGCGCAAGCTGGGGCAGGCCCGGCTGGTGTTGGCGCAGCAGCAGCGCAGCTTGCCCTGGCTGATCGAAAACGGCGCGCCGGTGGACGTGGCCACCTCGCTGGTTGACCAGGTTCTTAACCAGCTCGACCTTGGCGAAGTGAGCGCGGCCGACGCCGCCACCGAACGCGCCTGGCAAGCCGTGCGCGAAACCGACATGCGCGGCGAGGAATTGGCCCTGAACGCGCGCACCATGCTGCGCATTCACCGCCGGCGCGGCCGCTGGGGCTTGGCGCTGAACGTGGCCGCCGAGGCCACCCAGCGGCTGGCGGCGCAAAGCGAAAACGCCCAGGCGCTGGCCGCCGAAATGGCCGAGCTGTACCTCGACTTGGGCCGCCCCGAACTGGCCTTGCCGCACATCGACAGCGCCTGTGCCGAGGCCGACCATCTTGAGCATGCGCGCTGGCACGGCATGGCGCTGCGCTGGCGCTACCAGAGCGCGGCCGGCGCGCCGGCCGAACCGCTGGCCACGCTCGAAGCGGCGTTGCAATCGGAACGCTTCCCCATCGCCTGCGAGCTGATGCTGGTGGCCGGCCAGGCTTGCGCCGAACAACTTTCAGCCGCAGCGCTGCCGCCCCTGATCGCCGGTTGCGAGCAGCGCGGCCTGCATGTCTATCTGCTGCCCCTGCGCGCCTTGCAGGCCTGGTTGCTGGCCCGCGAGGGCGATCTTGAAGCGGCCTTGGCCGGCGCGGCTGAGTTGCCGGCGGCGCTGCGGGCGGCTGACCTCGGCGTTGCGCTGCCGGCCAGCGCGCTGTGGCTGGCCAAGGCCTTGCAGGGTGCGGGCCAGCGCAGCCCAGCCGGCGCCGTGGCGCAGCAGGCGGCGCTGTGGGTGCGCCAGCGCCTGGCCGAATCGGTGCCCACTGAGTTTCATGCCAGCCTGTGCCAGCGCAACCCGGTGCACCGCGAAGTGTTGGCACTGGCGCAGAGCCTGGCGCGCTGAACGGCGCGGGGTCGTGCGGACGCTCAGCGCTTGCGCGCCAGCGCCAGGCCGTCACCCACCGTCAGCAGGGCGTGGTCGATGCGCTCGTCGCGCTGCAGCTTCGTATTCAGCGCCTGCAAGGCGGCGGTGTCGGCGTCGCCGTGCTTGGCCGGGCGCGCCACCGCGCCGCCCCACAGCATGTTGTCAAAGGCGATCAGGCCGCCGGCGCGAACGAGTTGGATACACCGCTCGTAGTAGTTGTCGTAGTTCGCCTTGTCGGCGTCGATGAAGGCGAAGTCGTAGCGGCCGGCTTCGCCGGCGGCCAGCCGCGCATCGAGCGTCTGCAGCGCCGGCGCCAGAACGAGCTCAATCTTGTGCGCCACGCCGGCCTGCTGCCAGAACGGCCGCCCGATGCGCGTGTACTCATCGCTGATGTCGCAGGCCAGCACGCGGCCGTCGTCGGGCAGGGCCAGGGCCACGGTGAGCGCGCTGTAGCCAGTGAAGGTGCCAATCTCGATCGTGCGCCGCGCCCCCAGCAACTTGACCAGCAAGGCCATGAACTGGCCCTGGTCGGCCCCGATCTGCATGCCGGCATGCGGATGCGTTCGCGTGGCTTCGCGCAGCGCCACCTGCGCCGGGTGCTCGCGCAGTGAATGGTCGAGCACGTACTGGAACAAGCGGTCGTCGATTTGCAGGGTACGCAGGGTCATGGTCAAGCCTCGTGAATGGGCGCGAGTCGGCGGATTGTGCGGGCCGCTGTCGTGTTATAACAATGTGCAAGCAACCCCAAAAGCCCTCGCCATGATCACCATCTCCCTTCGCAAGCTCGGCAACTCGCAGGGCGTCATCATTCCCAAGCCGCTGCTCGCGCAGGTCGGTTTGACCGGCCAAGCCGAAATGAAGGTCGAAAATGGCGCCATCGTGCTGCGCCCCGCCCGGCGTGGGGCGCGCGAAGGCTGGGCCGAG
>JAYUHT010000536.1:0-8993 GCA_043766725.1 Burkholderiales bacterium
GACACCTTCGGCTGCACGCCGAAGTTTTTGGCCGAGAACCCCAAGGCCGCCAAGGCGCTGGCCGACGCCTACTTCGATGCGGTGGCGCTGATCAAGTCAGACCCCAAGCGCAGCTTCGAAATCATGGGCGCTGATGTCAAGCAAAGCGGCGAGGCGTTCGAAAAGAGCGCGGCTTACTTGCGCTGGCAAGACCGCGATGCGAACCAGAAGTTCTTCGCCGGTGAGCATGCCGCGTTCAGCAAAGAGGCGGCGGAGTTGCTGCTCGAGGCCGGCATCATCAAGGCGCTGCCGGATATGTCGAAGCTGGCCGACACGCGCTTCCTGAAGTAGCCCAGGCACGGCCGCGAAATGAAGCCGCTCAAGCCCGTTTCGCCCACCGCGCGCGTGGCGCTGGGCGTGAGCTTCTTCGTGGTGTTTGTGACCGTGTGGGCGCTGGCCACGCTGGGCGGCTATGTGAGCAAAACGTTCCTTGCCGACCCGCTCACCATGGTGAAAAGCGGGGTCACGCTGCTGACTGAAATGGGCTTTGCCGGCGACATTGGCATGACCGTGTGGCGCGTGCTCGGTGGCTTCATCCTGGCCGCGGTGCTGGCCGTGCCGCTGGGCGTGGCCATGGGCGCCTACAAGCCCATCGAAGCTTTTTTCGAGCCCTTCATCAGCTTCGCGCGCTACCTGCCGGCCAGCGCCTTCATCCCGCTGCTCATCTTGTGGGCGGGCATCGGCGAAAAGCAAAAGCTCGCGGTCATCTTTATCGGCAGCTTCTTCAACCTGGTGTTGATGATTGCCGTGACCGTGGGCCAGACGCGGCGCGATCTGGTCGAAGCTGCCTACACGCTCGGTGCCACCGACCGCAGCCTGGTGAAGCGCGTGCTCGTGCCCGGTGCGGCGCCGCAGATTGCCGAAACCCTGCGCATGGTGCTGGGCTGGGCCTGGACGTATGTGATCGTGGCTGAACTCATTGGTGCGTCCAGCGGCATCGGCCACATGATCACCGACAGCCAGGCCTTGCTGGCCACCGACCAGATCATCTTCGGCATCATCGTCATCGGCCTGATCGGTTTGGGCAGTGATTTGTTGTTCAAGGCCGTCAACCGCAGCCTGTATCCCTGGGCCCAACTCGATGACCGTTGACGCCCTGCACCGCCGCGCGAGCGATACCAAGCCCGTGCTCGCGGTGCGCGGCGTGGAACGCCGCTTCGGCGCCACGCTGGCCTTGCAGGCCACCGAGCTGGAAGTGGCCGAGAACGATTTCATCACCATCCTGGGGCCCAGCGGTTGCGGCAAAAGCAGCCTGCTGCGCATCGTCGCCGGCCTGGATGCGCCCACGGCAGGTGAGGTGTTGCTCGACGGCCGACCCGTTCTCGGCCCAGGCGCCGACCGCGGCATGGTGTTCCAGAGCTACACCCTGTTCCCGTGGTTGCGGGTGTTAGAGAACGTGTGCTTCGGGCTGCGCGAACGCGGCCTGCCCTTGGACGAGCAACTGCCACTGGCGCGCGGCTTCCTGGCCAAGGTGGGCCTGGCGGCGTTCGATAAACATTACCCGCGCCAGCTTTCGGGCGGCATGCAGCAGCGCACCGCGTTGGCCCGCGCGCTGGTGAACAACCCGCGCATCTTGCTGATGGACGAGCCCTTCGGCGCGCTCGACCATCAAACCCGCGAGCTGATGCAAGAGTTGCTGCTGGGCATTTGGGAAGCCGAGCGCAAGACGGTGCTGTTCGTCACGCATGACATCGATGAAGCCATCTTCATGGCCAACCGCGTGGTGGTGATGAGCGCGCGCCCGGGCCGGGTGCTGCTCGATGAACGGGTGAACCTGCCCTATCCGCGCCACTACGCCATGAAGACCACGCCCGAGTTCAGCGCCCTGAAGGCTGCATTGACCGAGTGCGTGCGCGCGCAGGTGCTGGCGGCGCAGGGCTTGGAAACCAAGCCGGCCTGAAGACGTTGGCGCCGCAGCGCCGGCGTTTGGCGACGCCGCCTGGCGTTTCGTCGCGCGGCCCTGGCACCGCCGGCCGAGGCGTTTGAAGATGCCGCCATCGACACTTCAAACCTCACCACCATGTCTGCTCAATTCATCATCGCTGTAGTAACCCACACCCCGCTGTGGGTGTGGGCCTTGTTGGCCGCTCTGGTGGCGCTGGGCCTGAGCCAGACGCGCGACCAGGTGCTCACTGCCCCACGCTTGCTGGCGCAGCCGCTGGGCATGGGCGCCTATGCGCTCTTTGGCGCCACACAAGCCTTTGGCTGGCACGCCGGTGTGCAGCCGATGTGGCTGCTCGGCCTGGCCCTGGGCTTTGGCCTGAACCACTGGCTGCGGCTGCCGCGGCGCATGCAGGCCCTGCCCGATGGGCGCTTCGCCATCGGCGGCAGCTGGACGCCGCTGGCGCTGATCGTGGGTGTGTTCTCGTTGCGCTATCTGGCCGCTGTGTCCATCGCGCTGACGCCGCAACTGGCGCACCAGCCCTGGTTCGCGGCCCTGGCCAGCGCCTTGTACGGCCTGCCCATCGGCTTGCTGGCGGCACGGGCGGTGCGCGTGCTGAAGCTGCGCCAGCGCGCCTCTGGGTGGGTGGCGGCATGAAGCGGCCAGCGACGCCGACTATCCTTGCGGCCGCCATGAACACCACGCTCATCACACCCAGCCCCAGCCAGGCCGCGCTGGCCTTGCTGGGCCGTGAGCTGCGCGTCGGTTTGCCCCTGTGCGTGGCGGTGGCCGCTTTCCTGGCCATCGTTTTCGGCGACGGGTTCTGGCAGACCTTGGTTTATTCCCTGTGCATCGGTGCCTTGATTCAAACGTTAATAGAGAGTGGCCGCCTGGGCGTGGCGGCCTGGCGGCGGCGCCACCCAGACGGCCGCGGTGCCGCTGAATTGGCCAGCCTGCACAACGACTGGCCGGGTTGGCCGTTCATGGCGCCCTGGGTGGCGTTCAGCGCGGTGGCTGGCTATGTGCTGGGCTCGCTGTTGGCCGATGCCCTCACCGGCAGCCAGCGCCAGCATGTGCTGTTCGGCGCCAACCCGCGCGCCCTGGCGTTGGTGCTGTGGGTGAGCGTGGCAGTTGCCGCCGCGGCCACTTATTTCTCCTACGCCCGCGGCCGCATGGCCACCTTGGCGGCCAGCACCGAGGCCGCGCGCCGCGCCGCGGCCGAAAGCCAGTTGCTGTTGCTGCAATCGCAGCTCGAACCGCACATGCTGTTCAACACCCTGGCCAACTTGCGTGCCCTGATCGGCGTGGCGCCGGCGCAGGCGCAGACCATGCTGGACCACCTCATCGCCTACCTGCGCGGCACGCTACAGGCCACGCGCAGCCCCACGCATGCCCTGAGCACCGAATTCGACCGTGTGGCCGACTACCTGGCCTTGATGGCCGTGCGCATGGGCCCGCGCTTGCAGGTGGAGCTCGACTTGCCCGAGTCGTTGCGCGGCCTGCAAGTGCCGGCCTTGCTGCTGCAGCCCTTGGTGGAAAACAGCATCAAGCACGGCCTGGAGCCCAAGCTGGAGGGCGGGCGCATTGCGGTGAGCGCGCAGCGCGATGGCCCTACGCTGGTGCTGCGCGTGCGCGACACGGGTCTGGGCCTGGGGCCGGCAGCAGGCCCCGGCCATGGCTTCGGCACGGCCCAGGTGCGTGAGCGGCTGGCGGCGTTGTTCGGCAGCGCCGCATCATTCAGCTTGCACACGGTGGATGACGCACAAGGTGGCACGCTGGCCGAGGTTCACTTGCCCGTCGCGTTGCCATGATGCGCACCGGCAATGCCCGCAACATGACGCCCACCGCGCTGATCGCCGAGGACGAGCCGCTGCTGGCCGCGGCGTTGCATGCCGAGCTGGCGGCCTGCTGGCCCGCGCTGAGCGTGGTGGCCAGCGTGGCCGATGGCGCCAGTGCCGTGGCCCAGGCGCTGCACCTCAAGCCGGATGTTTGCTTCCTGGACATCCGCATGCCCGGGCAAAGTGGCCTGGAAGCGGCGCAGGCCCTGGCCGAAGACTGGACCGCCGGTGCGCCCTTGCCCTTGCTCGTTTTCGTCACGGCCTACGACCAGTACGCGCTGGCGGCGTTCGACGCCCAGGCGGTGGACTACCTGGTCAAGCCGGTGCAGCCGCAGCGCCTGGCGGCCTGCGTGGCGCGTTTGCAAGCGCATTTGGTGTCCCGGCAGCGGCCCGGTGCGGCCGGCACCCAGCACGAGCTGGACACCACGCTAAACCAGTTGCGCCAGTTGTTGCAGGCAGCGGGCGGCGTCGCGCCGGCCAGCCGGCTCGAATTCATCCCGGCCAGCGTGGGCACCGTGGTGCACATGGTGCCGTTGAGCGAAGTGATCTATTTCGAAGCGGCCGACAAGTACCTGCGCGTGGTCACGCCTGAACGCGAGCACGTGGTTCGCCTGAGCATCAAGGAGCTGCTGCCGCAGCTTGATGCCCAAGTCTTCTGGCAAGTGCACCGCGGCCTGGTGGTGCGTGCCGGGGCAATCGCCACTGCGCAGCGCGACGATGCAGGCAAGGTGGCGCTCACGCTGCGCGGGCGCAGCGAGCGCCTCAGCGTGAGCCGCCTGTACGCACACTTGTTTCGCGGGCTGTAGTTGGTGCTCCCCGCTCGCGGCCCGGCGCTGCGGCTGTCAAGGCGTGCCGAACGGCGTGTTCGCGCGGTGAAAGCGCAGGATCTTCAACTCGCGCCGAATGTCTGGCGGGAAGCCCTTGCGGCCGGGGCGCTTGTCGTGCAGCAGGGCGTCGAAGGCGACGCGGCAACTGATCGGGCTATGCCAGGCGTCGGCCAACTGGTTCACCACGCGGGCGTAGCGGTCCACTGTGGCATCGGGCCTGATCTGCTTGGGCAGGCTCACCAGCCAATCCAGCGTGCTGCCTTTCAACGCGCGGTCGGCCGCGGTGGGGGTGCGCCGGCGCTGCGCCCAGTAGTCGGGGATCATCGCCTCGGGCGACAAGACCTTTAGGCCGTCTGCATCGACGGCCTGATCCAGCTCGGTCTGGAACAGCGCCACGTTGCGGCGCACGCTGCGCTCGTTCGGCAGCCTTTTGATCAAGCTTGAGCTCATGGTTGGCGCGGGGTTGGGGGCATACCGGCTCTATCGGCCGTTACCCGCCGGCGCGCAGGCCCCCACGCGCGGCGAGGGTGCCGGTGCCCACCGGGGCTGCCAACTAAGTCACGCTGCGGCCAGGCGTTCGCGCAATGCCAGGCTTGCGGCCAGGCGGCCTACCAGCAGGCCGTTCCAGTTGTGCAGCGGCACGTCGCTGCGCCGCGCCATGTTTTGCGCCTGCGCCTCACTCAGTGGCAACAGTGCTTCGAGCAGCGCGGCCATCACCACTTCGGCCGCGCGCGCGGTGTTGCCGTCGTCCATCTTCAGCGCCAGGCCCAGGCCGCGTTCAGGCAGCGCGGCGCAATACACGCCTTCGGCGCCGACCTTGCAGAACACGCGCTCGCCCAGTTGCTGCATCACTTCGGTGTCGAAGCGGCCCGTGCCGCCCACCATGAACGGCGCGCGGGCCACCGCCTGGCGCAGGCGCTGCGCAGCCGCGGCATGCTCACTGCTCAAACCCTGGCCGCTGCCAAAGCGCGCAAAGCCCAGCGCCAACTGGCGCAGCGCGATGCCGAAGGTGGGGATCGAACAACCATCGGTGCCGCGCGGCGCCAGGCTCAGGTCGGCGCCCGTCGCGGCCTGCAAGGCCTGGGTCACTTCGCGCATCACGGCATGCCCGGGTTGCACATAGCCCGCAACAAAGCCGCGCGCGCCCGCGCCACCGCCGCGCTGGCACCCCAGGCAGACGAAGCCGGCGTGCTTGCCGGAGCAGTTGTTGTGCGCGGCCGTGGCCGCTTCACCACGCACGGCCATGGCGCGCAGCACGGGCTCGCGCGCCGGCCACTGCGCGCCGCATTCCAGCGCTGAAGCATCCAGCCCGGCCTTGGCCAGCATGGCCAGTGCCGTGGCCACGTGCGCGGGTTCGCCGTTGTGCGAAGCGCAAGCCAGGGCGAGTTCTTCATCGCTCAGGCCGAACCGGTCGGCCGCGCCGCTGGCCACCAAAGGCAGCGCCTGCAAGCCCTTCACCGCCGAGCGCGCGAAGACGGGCCGCTGCACATCGCCCCATTCCAGCAGCGGCTGGCCGCTGGCATCGACGATGGCGATGGCACCGCGGTGAAACGATTCCACCAAATTGCCGCGGTGGGCTTCAACAAGGATCGGGTTCATGGTCAGGCTCAGGCAACACGTTGGCCCGCAATGTAGCGCCGAGCCGGCACTCACAATGCCGCCATGCCCTGGCAAGCCCTGGTTCTCGTGCTGCTGGCCGCGCTGGCGCACTGGTGTACCTTCAGGCTGCGCCTTCCGGTATGCGCCCTTCGGGCGGCCGGGCGGGCGCATGCGGCCTGGAACATCGGCGCCAAGAAGGTGGGTGGTGGCACGCACTTCGTGTTGATGGGCGCGCTGTTCGTGGGTGTGCTGTGGGCGCCGCTGGGCCTGTGGCTGGCCGTGCAGGAAGTGCCGCAATGGGCCGCCGCGCAATGTGCCGCCGTGCTGGCCAGCGCGCTGCTGCACCTGGTTTACTACCGCACCTTGCTGCGCGGCTACCGCGAAGCCGATTTGACCGTGGTCTACCCCGTGGCGCGAGGCAGTGCACCGTTGCTCAGTTCAGCCGCGGCCGTGCTGCTGCTGGGTGAACCAGCAGGCTGGGGCCTGGTTGCCGGTGTGGCGATGATGGCGCTGGGTGTGTTCCTGATCGCCGGCGGGCCGGCCCTGTGGCGCCGTGCCCATGACCCCCTGCAACGCACGCGCCTGCGCGCCGGCCTGCTCTGGGGCGCCCTCACCGGCGCGCTGACCGCCAGCTACACGGTGCTCGATGGTTTTGCCGTGAAGCTGCTGCTGGTGTCGCCCATCGTGCTCGACTACATCGGCAACCTGCTGCGCATTCCGCTCATGCTGCCCGCGGCCTGGCGCGAACGGGCCACGGCCGCGCGCGACTGGCGCATGCAGTGGAAAGTGGCGCTGCTGGGCGCGGTGCTGGGGCCGCTGGCCTATGTGCTGGTGCTGTATGCCATGCGCCTGGCGCCGCTTTCGCACGTGGCGCCGGCGCGCGAGGTGTCGATGCTGTTTGCCGCGCTGCTGGGCGGCCACATGCTGGGCGAGGCCGACCGCGGCGCGCGGCTGCTCGGCGCGCTGGCCATGGCGGCGGGCGTTGTGTTGCTGGTCGTGGGCTAACGAATGAAATGTGTTGGTGTGGACTTCTCCAGTGCGCCGCGCGCGGCCAAGCCGATCGTGGTGGCCAGCGGCGTGTGCGCGCACGGTGAGGTGCGGCTGGACCAGATCGACCACCATGCCAGTTTGCAGGCCTTCGGCGCCTGGTTGTTGCAGCCGGGTGAGTGGACGGGCGCGTTCGACTTCCCCTTCGGCCTGCCGCGCGAGCTGGTGCTTTCGCTGGGCTGGCCGCAGCGGTGGCTGCCCTTGATTCAGCACTACGCCGCGTTGTCGCGTGCAGACATCCGCGCCACCTTCCAGGCCTTTTGCGCCGCCCGGCCGGCGGGCGCCAAGTTCGCGCACCGCGCTTGCGACGGCCCGGCCGGTTCCAGCCCCAGCATGAAGTGGGTCAACCCGCCGGTGGCCTTCATGCTGCACGCCGGCGTGCCCTTGCTGCTGGCGGCCGGGGTGCATTTGCCGGGCCTGCATGCGGGCGATGAACGCCGGGTGGCCCTGGAGGGCTACCCTGGCCTGTTGGCGCGCGAACTGATCGGGCGGCGCAGCTACAAGAGCGACACCAAGGCCAAACAAAGCAGCGAGCGGATGTTGGCGCGCCAGTCCATCGTTGCTGCGCTCGAACAGGGGCGTACCCGGTTGAAACTGCGGCTCAAACTCAGTCGCGCGCAGCGCAAAGGCTTGGTCGACGATGCGCAAGGCGACCGGCTGGACGCCGTGCTGTGCCTGATGCAAGCGGCGTGGGCCACCACGCAGCCGCGCTTCGGGCAGCCGGCCAAGGTGCACGCCCTGGAAGGCTGGATCGTCAGTGCCTGAACGCGCCCCCAGGCCGACGAGTACGTCGTCCGCCCCCCAAGGGGGTATGAGCAAAGTGGCAGAGCCACATTTGCTCATGCCCAGCATCAACCAGGAACACATCGAAGCCTGGTTCCAGGCCCAGGGTTGGCAGCCGCAAGCCTTTCAGCGCGAGGTCTGGGCCGCCATGTCCGCTGGACAGAGCGGTTTGCTGCATGCCACCACCGGCGCCGGCAAGACCCTAGCCGCCTGGCTGGGCGCGTTGCTGCGCGTGGGCGCGGCCGCGCCAGGCTGGCAGGTGTTGTGGCTCACGCCCATGCGCGCGCTGGCTGCCGACACGGCACGCTCGCTGCAAGCCCCGCTGGCCGCGCTGGCCCCGGCCTGGCGCGTGGCACTGCGCACCGGCGACACCGCCGCGGCTGAACGAGCGCGGCAAGACAAGCACCCGGGCGGCGCGCTCGTCACGACGCCTGAAACACTGAGCCTGCTGCTGACCCGCGACAACGCCGCGCAAACATTGCGTGGCGTGCAAGTGGTGGTGGTGGATGAATGGCACGAGCTGCTGGGCAACAAGCGCGGCGTGCAGGTTCAGCTCGCCCTGGCGCGCCTGCGCAATTGGAACCCGCAGTTAACGGTGTGGGGACTTTCTGCCACCTTGGGCAATCTGGATGAAGCCTTGCGCGCGCTGCTGCCGCCGCGGGCCAAGGGCGTGCAGGTGCAGGCCAAGATCGACAAGCCACTGCTCATTGACACGCTGATTCCCGCCGACCCGGGCCGCTTCACCTGGGCCGGGCACCTGGGCACGCAGATGGTCAAGCCGCTGGTGCAGGCGCTGGAGCAAAGCGGCACCACGCTGGTCTTCACCAACGTGCGTTCGCAGGCCGAGGCCTGGTACCGGCTGATCCTGCAAGAGCGGCCAGATTGGGCCGGCAGCATCGCGCTGCACCACGGCTCGCTCGACAAAAGCGTGCGCGAATGGGTGGAAGCGCAGCTCAAGGCCGGCACACTGCGCTGCGT
>JAYUHT010000537.1:0-3403 GCA_043766725.1 Burkholderiales bacterium
GCGCAGGCCAACGCGCCCGACTTCTGGTGCGAGGTTGGCGCCATCGAGCTGCGTTTGTACCGGGCGGTGGCCGCCCGCCGCCTGGCCCGCCTGGCCGACGACCTGGTGGACGCCTTCAACAACCTGGCGCTGCGCGTGGCCGCACCCCGGCTGTGGGATTCGGTGGCGACGAACGAGCGCATGGTGCTTGAGCCCTATGCGCAGCGCGCCAGCCCGCCCGAGGCGAAGGCCGCGCGCATGCTGCTGGCCACGCTGGCGGCGCTGGCGCGTGAAGACCTGGCCGCCCAGCCATGAAGCCGCATGCCTTCATCGCCATGCCCTTCGGCCCCAAGCCCGGGGCCGACGGCCAGTTGATCGACTTCAACCGCGTTTACACCGAGTACATCAAACCCGCACTCGAAGCCGCCGGCTTCGAGGTTTTTCGCGCTGACGAGGAACAGCGCGCCGGCGACATCCGCGCTGACATGTTCCAGGAACTGCTGGTGGCCGACCTGGTGGTGGCCGACCTGACGCTGGACAACCCTAACGTTTGGTATGAGCTGGGTGTTCGCCACGCGCTGCGCCAGCGCGGCGTGATCCTGGTGCAGGGCCCGCGCGCGGCGCAGCCGTTCGACATCTACACCGACCGCAAGCTGCGCTACGCCCTGAAAGACGGCGCGCCCGACCCGGCCAGCCTGGAGGCCGACCAGCAGCGCCTGACCGACATGGCGCGCGAAACCCTGGCCGCGCCCACGGCGCGCAAGGTCAGCCCGGTGTATGCGCTGCTCGACCATTTGCGCGAGCCGCAGTGGCGCGATCTGCTGCTGAGCGGCGACAACGAATATGCGCAGGTCTTCAAGAGCTGGTCGCAGCGCATGCGCGTGGCGCGCGACAAGCAGCGCGCGGGCGACCTGCTGGTGCTGGCCGACGAAACGCCCACGCAGGCGCTGTGGCTCGAAGCCAAGCGCATGGCCGGTGCCAGCCTGCTCACGCTGGGCCACTTCGACCTGGCGCTGGAACAGTTCGAGGCCGCGCTGGAGGTCGCCCCCGGCGATCTGGCCTGCCGCGAAAAGAAGGGCGTGTGCCTGGGCCGCCTGGGCCGCCCGGAAGAAGCCGACGCCTGGGCCCAGGCCTTCACCGACGAACACCCGACCAACCCCGATGCCTGGGCCTTGCTGGGTCGCTTGGGCAAGGAAGACTGGATCTCGCGCTGGCGCGTGGTGGGCGAGCCCGGCGGCGCTACCCTCACCACGATCACCACGGCGCAAATGCGTGCCAGCGCCGAGGGCGAAGACGCCACCCTGGCTGACGCCATCACGCCCTACGCCGGCGCGTTCAGAACCGACCCGCTGCATTACTACTCGGGCATCAATGCCTTGACGCTGACCGTGCTGCGCCAGCACCTGGGCGGGCCGACCACGCCCGAGGGGATTGACGAACTGCTCGGCGGCGTGCGCTGGGCCGCGCTGGCGGCGCAGGCGCGTGAACCGCGCAGTTATTGGCCGCGCGTCACGCTGGCCGAGCTGTCGCTGCTGTGCCGCGAAACCGCTGCCGTGGTGCGCGATTTCAAGGCTGCCATGGCCGCCGCCGAGCGTGACTGGTTCGCGCTCGACTCCACGCGCCAGACGCTCACCTTGCTGCGCGACGTGGCGTTTCGGCCAGCGGAAACGGCCGCCGCCTTGCAGATCGTTGAAGCCGAGATCACCCGTGTCGCCGCGCCGCTGAAGCCGAACAAGGTGCTGCTCTTTTCCGGCCACATGGTCGATGCGCCGGGGCGCACACCACCGCGCCTGCCCAGCGCCTGGGTGCCGCAAGCCGCGGCCGACATCGAAAGCGTGCTCGATGAACTGGGCGTCGGCGCGGGTGACTTGCTGCTCACCCAAGGCGCGGCCGGCGGCGACTTGCTGTGCGCCGAAGGCTGCCTGGCGCGCGGCGCGCGCGTGCAATTGCTGCTGCCGCAGGCGGAGCCGAAGTTCATTGAAGACTCGGTGTTGCGCAGCGACCAGGGCGAGGCTTGGCGCGTGCGCTATTTGGCGTTGCGCAAGAGGCTCAAAGACGCACCCCGCGTGCTGGCCGATGAACTCGGCCCCGCGCCCAAGGGCAGCAACATCTACGAGCGTTGCAACCTGTGGCTGCTGCATACTGCGCTGGCCTACGGCCAGGACAAGGTGCACTTCATCTGCCTGTGGGACGGCCAGGGCGGCGACGGGCCCGGTGGCACGGCGCACATGTACAACGAAGTAAAACGGCGCACCGGCCAGGTGCATTGGCTCAAGCCGCGGCCGGCGGCCTGAAGCGCCGTTAGGTTCTCGCCATCAACCCGCAGGCAACACCATGGCCACACGCAAGACCCGCATCGCCCCGGCCATCGCGCCGCCGCTGCCGCCCGCGCACCCGGTGCCGAAGTTCAGCACCCTGGGCGACGACTGGGACGTGGGCGCTGACGGCAGCTTCACCTCGCCCGCCCTGTCAGCCACACAGCCCGAACAGATGCTGCTTTTTTCACCGCGCATTCGCAACGGCATGATCGAAGCCGACATCACCCCGCTGGAAGCCAGCAAGGGCCGCGGCGAAGTGCTTTCGCTCGAAGCCGACTTGGTGTTCCGCTACAGCGGGCCTGACGGCTTTTATTACGCCGGCACCGGCGGCTTTGACAGCAAGTTCTTCATCGCCAAGGTGATGCCCGGGCCGTACTTCCAGTTGCGCGAAGCGGTGGGCCGGCGCAGCGTGATCAAGGCCAGGAAGACGTACCGGCTGCGCGTTGAATTCAACGGCAGCAAGATCATCTTGTTTGAAAACGACGTGCAGCAACTCGTGCTCATCGACGAAGCCTATTCGGTGGGCCAGGTGGGCCTGCGCACTTGGCGCACGCGGGCGCGCTATGAGCGCATCACGGTCAAGGCCGAGCAGCCGAGCTGCTTCCTCATCATGCCGTTCAGCACCGAGTTGAGCTTCGTGCACCGCGTCATCGACCAGGTCGTCACCCAGCATGGCATTCGCTGCGTGCGCGCCGACGAGGTCTACCTGAGCAACCCGGTGATGGACGATGTGAAGCAGCGCATCGCCGCGGCCGACCTGGTGATCGTCGACTTCACCGGCAAGAACCCCAACGTGTACTACGAGGCCGGCCTGGCTGATGCGTGGCGCAAAGACTGGATCGTGCTGGCGCAGGCCTCGGAAGACATGACCTTCGATGTGCGCCACATCCGCAGCATCCGCTACACCAACACCATGGGCGCCGACGTGCGGCTGCGCGAAGACCTGGGCAAAGCGCTGGCGGCGCTGGGCTACCGTGATCTGGCTGCGGCATGGTCGGCGCCGCCCTGAGGCTGGGCCGTCGCGCCCGCCACGACAGCGAGCCGGACGCTTTTAGCGCCCGCCCGTCACATCCACCACCGCCCCGGTGCTGTAGCTCGACGCTTCG
>JAYUHT010000538.1:0-3395 GCA_043766725.1 Burkholderiales bacterium
GCTCAACCCGCAACGGTCGCGACTCGCAACCCAAGATGCTCGGCGTCAAGGTGTTCGGCGGCCAGGCCATCACGGCCGGCGCGATCATCGTGCGCCAGCGCGGCACCAAGTTCCACCCTGGGCGCAATGTCGGGCTGGGTCGCGACCACACGCTGTTTGCGTTGATCGACGGCAAGGTGTCCTTCGGCGTCAGCGGCCCGAAGAATCAATCCAAGGTGTCAGTCCTGCCGGGCTGATTACGTTGTCGCAGGCCGTGCAAGGCCCCGGCTTGCCGGGGCTTTTTCGTTCCCGCTTTGTTCCTGCATACATGTGAGAGCCGCGCACCATGAAGTTCGTCGATGAAGCCACCATCGAAGTGGCCGCCGGCAACGGCGGAGCCGGTTGCGCCAGCTTCCGGCGTGAAAAATTCATCCCCTTCGGTGGCCCGGACGGCGGCAACGGCGGGCGTGGCGGCAGCGTGTTCGCGGTAGCCGATCGCAATCTCAACACGCTCATCGACTACCGCTATGCGCGCCGCCACGATGCGCGCAATGGCGAACAAGGCCGGGGCGCGGATCAGTTCGGTGCGGCCGGCGGCGACATCACCTTGCGCATGCCCGTGGGCACGGTGATCAGCGACTTCGAGACCGGCGAGGTGCTGACCGAACTGCTCGACCCGGAAACCCCCGCACTCATCTGCAAGGGCGGCGATGGCGGCTTCGGCAACCTGCACTACAAGAGCAGCACCAACCGCTCGCCGCGGCAGAAGACACCCGGCTGGCCCGGCGAAAAGCGCCATCTCAAGCTGGAGCTGCGCGTGCTGGCCGATGTGGGCCTGCTTGGCCTGCCCAATGCCGGCAAGTCAACCTTGGTGACGTCGGTGTCGAACGCACGGCCCAAGATCGCCGACTATCCGTTCACCACCCTGCACCCCAACCTGGGTGTGGTGCGCGTGGCGCCCGAGCAGAGCTTCGTGATCGCTGACCTGCCAGGCCTGATTGAAGGCGCGTCGGATGGCGCGGGTTTGGGTCACCGCTTCCTGCGCCACCTGCAGCGCACGCGCTTGCTGCTGCATGTGGTGGACATGGCGCCGTTTGACGACGATGTCGACCCGGTGAAAAGTGTGCGTGCCATCGTTACCGAGCTGAAGAAGTACGACCCCAAGCTGCATGCCAAGCCGCGTTGGCTGGTGCTCAACAAGATGGACATGGTGCCGCTTGAGCAGCGTTCGCAGCGCGTGGCTGACCTGGTGCGGCGCCTGCGCTGGAAGGGCCCGGTGTTCGAGATTTCGGCCCTCGCGCGAGAAGGCCTGGCGCCTTTGACGCGGGCCTGCTACGACCATGTGGCCAGCTTCCAGCGCCCCGTTGACGAGCCCGATCCGCGCTTCGACCAGACCGAGCCACAGCACCATGGTTGACGCAGTTCACCATGCTCGCCGGCTGGTGGTGAAGGTCGGCTCCAGCTTGGTCACGAACGAGGGTCGCGGTGTTGACGCCGGGGCAATCGGCAACTGGTGCCGCCAGCTCGCCGCGCTGGCGCACGAGGGGCGCGAGGTGGTGATGGTGTCCAGCGGGGCCATCGTTGAAGGCATGAAACGCCTGGGCTGGACCACGCGGCCCAAGGAGTTGCACGAGTTGCAGGCCGCCGCTGCGGTGGGCCAGATGGGCCTGGTTCAGATGTACGAAACGCAGCTGCGCGCGCACGGCCTGGCCAGCGCCCAGGTGCTGTTGACGCATGCCGATCTGACTGACCGCGAACGTTATCTCAACGCGCGCTCCACGCTGCTGACTCTGCTGTCGCTGAAGGTCATACCGGTGATCAACGAGAACGACACCGTCGTCAACGACGAAATCAAGTTCGGCGACAACGACACCTTGGGCGCCCTGGTGGCCAACCTGATCGAGGCCGATGCGTTGGTCATCCTCACCGACCAGCGCGGCCTGTACAGCGACGACCCTCGGCGCAACCCGGGCGCGCAGTTCATCGCCGAAGCCGCAGCAGGCGACCCGGCGCTGGAGCGCATGGCCAGTGGTGCGGCTTCGCCGCTCAGCCGTGGCGGCATGATCACCAAGGTGCTGGCCGCCAAGCGCGCGGCCGGCAGCGGCGCCAGCACCGTCATTGCCTGGGGGCGCGAGCCGGATGTGCTGCTGCGCCTGGCGCGCGGTGAAGCCATCGGCACGACGCTTTTGGCCAGCACGCCGAAGCTCACGGCGCGCAAGCAGTGGATGCTTGACCACCTGCAGCTGCGCGGCGCGGTGGTGGTGGATGCGGGCGCCGTGGGAAAGCTGCGCGACGATGGCAAGAGCCTGCTGCCCATTGGCGTGACCGAGGTGCAGGGTGACTTCAGGCGTGGCGATGTCATCGCCGTACGCGACGCCGCGGGCGTGGAGCTGGCGCGCGGCCTGGCCAACTATTCCAGCACCGAGGCGCGCCTCATCGCACGCCGGCCCAGTTCGCAGATCGAAGCCACGCTGGGCTACATCAACGAGCCCGAGCTGATCCACCGCACCAACCTGGTCTTGAGCTAGTCCGGCCCAGCCATGCGGCGCAAAGCCCTGTGCGCAATGGGCGGTTTGCGGGCCAGGGTCAAGCAACACTGCGGGCGGGTTGCTGCGCAAAATGCGCCGGCATGAAGCAAGACACTGTGGCGCAACCCGCCGGCTCCTGGCACGCCGTGGCCAGCCTGGAGCAACTCAAGCGCAACGGCCGCATGGTGGTCAAGCTGCACGGCAAGCAATTGGCCCTGTTCAGCCAAGGTGACGCGGTACACGCCTGCAACAACCGCTGCCCACATGAGGGCTACCCACTGGCCGAAGGCACGTTGGGGCCCGATTGCGTGCTCACCTGTCATTGGCACAACTGGCAGTTCGATCTGCGCGACGGCAGCAACATGCATGGCGGTGATGGGCTTGCGGTCTACCCGGCGGTGCAGCGCGACGGGCAGGTCTGGGTTGACCTGACCGAGCCGGCGCCTGCGGTGCGGCAGCAACAGCATCTGGCAGCCTTGGAGCAGGCCATGGCCGATGATGATTTGCCCCGCATTGCGCGCGAGGCGGCGCGACTCGAAGCCGCCGGCGGTACGGCCGACGATGCGTTGAGGCAAGCCATCATGCATAGCCATGATCGCTTGCGTTACGGCATGACCCACGCCTGGGCCGCGGCAGATGGCTGGCTGCGCCTGCGTGATGAGCTGGAGCCCCCGGCCCAGCGCCTGGCCTGCCTGGCCGAGGCCTTGAGCTACATCGCCCGCGACACCATGCGTGAGCCGCCATGGCCCTTGCCAGCACATCGAAGTGTGGTGTGGAACGCGCAGTTATTCTTGAACTGTGTTGAGGCTCAAGATGAAGCCGGTGCCGGCGCGCAATTGCTGGCGGGCCTGGCGCGGGCGCCAGCGCAAGAGTTCGACGCTTGCCTGG
>JAYUHT010000539.1:0-8955 GCA_043766725.1 Burkholderiales bacterium
GAGCGCCGGGCCACCATCGGCCAGAGGCCGATGGTCCTCGCCAGGCACAAACAGTCCGCAGGGACTGTTTGTGTCCGGCCTCAGCTCGCCATGCCGGCCCGCATCCCCTTGGGGGAGTGGAGGCGGAGAAGCAGGGCCCGCCTGCGCGGGGCCTGCCCGCCGGAACGCCAGCCCGCTTGCAAGCGGGCCGGCCGGCCAACGTACCCGTTGGACGAGGGGCTCACATGAATGCACAACAGGTCTTCACCATCGGGCATGAGGGATTGATGCTCTTGCTGATGGTCAGCGCGCCGATCCTGATGACGGTGCTGGTGGTGGGCCTGGTGATCAGCGTGCTGCAAGCGGCCACGCAGATCAACGAGGCCACGCTCTCGTTCGTGCCCAAGGTGGTGGCCGCGGTGCTGGTGCTGGCGGTGGCTGGGCCGTGGATGCTGAACACGCTGGTCGAATACCTGCAGCGCACGATTCAATCCATCCCCGCGCTCGTGGCGTGATCACCTTCACTGAAGCCCAGTTGCTGGGCTGGCTGAACCCGCTGCTGTGGCCCTTCATCCGTGCGCTGGCCCTGTTCTCGGCCCTGCCCGTGCTGGGCACGCGCAATGTGCCGGCGCGTGTGCGCGTGGCCCTGGCCGGCTTCATTGCGCTGGCCGCGCAAGCCAGCCTGCCGGCCATGCCGGTGGTGCCGCTGGACAGCCTGCCCGCGGCGCTGCTGGTGGTGCAGCAGGTGGTGGTCGGCTTGAGCCTGGGGTTTGCCGTGCGCATCGTCTTTGCCGCCGTGGAAGCCGCGGGCGAACTGGTGGGGCTGGAGATGGGCCTGAACTTCGCCGGCTTCTTCGACCCCATCAGCGCCACCCAGGCCACCGCGGCCAGCCGCTTCTTCGGCACCCTGGTGGCGTGGTTGTTCATCTGCATCAACGGCCATTTGCTGGTGATTGCGGCACTGGTACAAAGCTTCCAGACCTTTCCGGTTGGCCCAGAGCCACTGGCCTTTTTGCGTGCGGTGCAACCTCAGACCTGGGGCGCGCAAATCTTCGCCACCGGCCTGTGGATCGCCCTGCCGATGGTGGCCATGCTGTTGTTCGTGAACCTGGTGCTGGGCGTGATTTCGCGTGTGGCGCCGCAGATCAACATCTTCGCGGTGGGTTTCCCGATCACGCTCTCAGTCGGACTGGTGGGCATGATGCTCACGCTGCCGATGCTGCAAGCGCCGTTCACGCTGGCGCTGGAGAAGATGCTGTCGGCGTTTTGAGCCTGCGTCTCAGGCTTGCAAACCGCCCGCGATGCGCTGCCGGCACAAATAGCGCAACACAAAGACCCGCGTCGACTCGACCGTTTCCGGCTCGTGCACCAGACGCTCCAAGGCATCGTCGCTGCGCCAAGCCAGGTGGCGAGCCACGTACTGGGCGCTGTATAAATTCAGCGCACGCTGATAGCTGCTCATCTCGTGAATCACCCAGATGGTGCAGGCGGTGAACAAGGCAAAGCCGGTGTCCACCTCGATCACCTTGGTGACGATGAGCGTGAAGCCCAGCAAGACCAGCAACGGCGCCACGGCGGCGGCCACGCAGGCACGTTGGGTATGGGGCGGTTCGTAAATGGGCAGGGTGTTCATTCCTGCGACGGTAGGGGGTTTGCTTTGGCGCCTATCAATAGAAAAGCATTGCGAATGCCGTGCTTGTGACATGCGCGCGGCCGCAAGCGTGGGGCGGTGAGTGCGAGGCGGCAAGTGCAATGGCGCTCGGGGTGGGTGGGGGCTGAAGCCGCGGCCAGCCCTGCGGGCCGGCTACCCCCAGTCACGGGCGCTTCGTGGCGCGCTGCTTAACTCGCTTCGCTCCGGGTCGGAATGAACCCGATCCGCAGGATCTGGCGCTGCCGTCTGAACCGCAGTCAGCGCGTGGGTGCGGCCTTGCGCGCTCCACTCTCAATGCGCAAGAAACTCAAAAAATCAATCGCCCACCAACTTGTTGCGTATCGCATAAACCGTGAGCTCGGAGTTGTTGGCCAGTTGCAGCTTTTCCAGCACGCGCGCGCGGTACACCGACACGGTCTTGGGCGACAGGTTCAACTGCGCGGCAATGTCTGACAGCTTCTTGCCCGAGGCGATCATGGTCATGGTCTGCATCTCGCGGTCCGAGAGCTTTTCGTGCGGGTTTTCGGGCGCCGAGGTGGTCAGGCTTTCCACCAGCATTTGCGCAATCTCGGGCGTGACGTACTTGCGCCCCTGCGCCACCACGCGCACGGCCTGCACCAGTTGCTGCGGGTCGCCGGCCTTGTTCACGTAGCCGAAAGCGCCGGCACGCAGGGCGCGAATGGCGTACTGGTCTTCGGGGTACATGCTCACGATCAGCACCTTCACCGCGGCACCTTCGTCTTTCAGCACATGCAGTACATCGAGGCCGCTGCGCCCGGGCAGGTTGATGTCCAGCACCAACACATCGCAAGCTTTGGCGCGCATCAGCACGCGCAGTTCACCGTAGTCGCCGGCTTCGCCCACGACTTCAATGTCGGCGGCGTCAGACAGCGTATCGCGAATGCCGCGCCGGATCAGCGCATGGTCGTCGCAAAGAACGACACGGATCACAGCTCGCCCCAGGCCGAGGGGTTGTGTTCGATCATGGCGTCTTCCAGGGTGAGTTGCTGGTTCACAGCAGGGGTGTTCAGCGGCACGGAAAGCAACAGCGTGGTGCCACCGGCCAGGGCATGGCGGCCGGCGCTGCTGCTCGCCGCGCCGCTGCTCTCAAGCAAATGTGGCTTTGCCACTTTGCTTGACCCCCACGGGGGGCAGCCGGCCTCGGCCGGCCTGGGGGCGCTCAGCTCGATCCAGCCGCCCACGGTGCCAGCACGCTCATGCAGCCCGCGGATGCCAAAGCTCTTGTGCTTGGCCAGGTCGTCATCGGTCAGGCCGCGGCCGTTGTCGCTGACTTCGAGGGACAACACGCCGCCGGCCAGCGACAAGTCCACGCTCACGCGGCTGGCTTGGGCGTGCTTGCTCACATTGGTGAGCGCCTCTTGCGCCATGCGGTAAGCCACCAGCGGCACGCCGGCGGGCAACTGCATGCTGTCGTGGCTGGTGCGGAAGATGCACGTGGTGCCGGTGCGGCGTTCGAAGCGGCTGCTCATCCATTGCAGCGCCGCCACCAGGCCCTGTTCGAGGATGGCCGGGCGCAGGTTGTGCATGATGCGTTGGCTGCTTTCCAGCGCCAGGCCCACGGTCTCAAGCGCCGAGCGCGCGCGCTCTTGAATCGTGACGTCGGCGCTGCGCCGCTCGATCCACGCCAGGTCGAACTTCAGCGCCGACAGCGCGCCGCCGACATCGTCGTGAATCTCGCGCGCAATGGCCGTGCGCTCGGCCTCGACGCTGGTTTGCAAGTGCTGGGCCAGTTCACGCAGGCGTTCGCGCGAGGCCTGCACTTCGGCCGTGGCGGCCAGGCGCTCGCGCCGTTCGCGCGCGGCGGTGATGGCGTTTTGCACCGCCGGCTGCAAGCGCGCCAGGTGGCTCTTGAGCAGGTAGTCGCTGGCACCGTTGCGCATGGCCTGCACCGCCACGTCTTCACCGATCTCGCCCGACACCAGGATGAACGGCACCAGGCGCCCCGAGGCATTGAGCATCTCCAGCGCCGCCAGGCCGGAAAAGCCGGGCAAGTTGTAGTCGGACACGATCACGTCCCACTCACCGTGCAGTTCGGCCTCGAACTGGGCGCGGGTGTCGATGCGCAGCGCCTTCACACGTTGGCCGTCGCGGCCCAGGTGGGCCATGGCCAGCTCGTGATCGAGTTCGGAATCTTCCAGGTGCAGCACGCGCAAATTGCGCGCACGGGGCTCGCGCTTCATGGCCGCAGTATGGCTCAGCGCTCACGCTGCGCCTGGGGACGCGGAGCCGAGCTTGGCCCGGCGGTGGCCCTGCCTGTGCAGAACGGAACCGTTCTCGGGCGCCATTCCGGCCTGAAGCGGTGCCGTTGTCGGGCTATCGTGCCCGCCCATCCTATAAAGCTCGGAGTTTGCATGTCCTTGGATCGCCATTCTCTCGCCGCTGCCACCCTGGCCCTGCTGGCCACCAGCGCCCACGCCGGGCGCCCACTGGTCACCGAAGACGCCGGTGTGCTGGGCAAGGGCGAGTGCGAGTGGGAGTCGTACGCAGGCAGCGCGCGCGCCAGTGGCAGTTCCAATGTCAGTCACTGGAACACCCAGTTGGCCTGCCATGTCATCGGCGACACCCAGGCGGCAGTCAGCTATGGTCAGGTGAGCGGCGGCGGCACCAAGGCGCAAATTGCCAGCATCAACGGCAAGACCGGCTTGTACAAAAGCAAGGAAGGCGACTTGGGTATCACGCTGGCGTGGGGCGTGCTTGGCAGCAAGTTCACCGGTGGCAGCTTCGGCACCGACGGCATCTTCCTGAATGGGGTGTTGACCAAGCAGATCAATGAAAATCTCACCGTCAACGCCAACCTCGGCTGGGCACGTGACCACACCGTGAGCCCCAGGCGCGGCTACAGCAGTGCCAACTTCGCCCTCGAATACAACCTGGGCAACGGCCTGGAAGTGATGGGCGAGGTCATGAGCATCGACGGCGAGTCTGGCTACGGCCTGGGCCTGCGCTATGCGGCCAGCAAGGCCTGGAGCCTGAGCATCGGCTATCTGGCGCAAAACCCCAGCCCGCAAGTCAAGCTGTGGACCGTGGGCGCAACATTAACGTTCTAAGTCAGCCTGTCATTCCGCGCTGCGCCGCAAGGTTTCCACCACCGGCGTGCGCAGCACCTGGCGCAGGCTGAACCAGCCTGCGGCCAAGGCCAACACGGCGCCCGCTGCGGCGCCGGCCAGCGGCACCCACAGCGGTGGCGCCCAGACAAATTCAAACGCCCAGCGCGCCAGCGCCCAGCCCACCGCCAGCGCGGCCAGGCTGGCCAGCACACCGGCCAGCGCGCCCACGCCCAGCAGTTCAGTGCGTTGCACTTGGGCCAGCAGTTTGGAGCTGGCGCCCAGGGCCCGCATCAAGGCAAATTCGTGCGCCCGCGCCTCGCGCGTGGCGCTCACCGCCGCCACCAACACCACCAGGCCGGTGGCCAGGGTGAAAGCAAACAGGAACTCCACCGCACGGATCACCTGGTCGAGCACGCGCTGCACCTGGGCCACCGAGGCCGAGACGTCGACGTTGGTGAGGTTGGGGAATTCGCGGCTCAGTGCGTTATCGAACCCCGGCTCGCCACCCGTGGCGCCTGCGGCTCCTGCGCCACCCGCAGGCGCACGGAAGGCGCTGATATAACTGCGCGGTGCATTGGGCATGTCGGCCAGCGGGAACAGCACGAAGAAGTTGACCCGCATCGAGCCCCAATCCACCTTGCGCAGGCTGGTCACCCGCCCTTGCAGGGTTTGGCCACCGGCGTCGAAGCGCAGGCGGTCACCCAGCTTGATGCCCAGCGACTTGGCCAGCCCTTCTTCCACGCTCAAGGCATCTGCCTCGCCAGGCTGCCACTTGCCACTTACCACCAGGTTATGGTCAGGCAAGGCCAGGTCATGGCTCAGGTTGAACTCGCGCTCCACGCTGCGTCGGGCGCGTTCATCGGGCAGGCTTTGCGGGCTGATGGCTTGCTCGTTGATGGCCACCAGGCGGCCGCGGATCATCGGGAAAAAATCGTACTTGACCACGCCGGCATGGGCCAGCGCAGCGCGAAAGGCGTCGGCTTGGTCGGGCTGGATGTTGATGACGAAGCGGTTCGGGGCGTCGGCCGGCGTGGCCTTGCGCCAACTGTCGACCAAGTCGGTGCGCAGCAGCACCAGCAGGATCAACGCCATCAAGCCCACCGCCAGCGCGGCCACCTGGATGACCGAGAACACGGTGCGCGAAGCGAGCTGGCGCGTGGCCAGCAGCAGCCAGCGTGGCGCGCGCGCTTCGGGCACCGCCCGCCTGAGCACGCCCACGGCGCCCCAAGCGGCCAGGGCGAACACGGCCACGGCCGCGGCAAAGCCGCCCACGGTGATGAGGCCCAGCTTGCGGTCTTGCGCCAGCGCGAGCAAGAGCGCGGCAAAGCCCAGTGCGCCCAACGCCAACACGCCCAGCGGCGCGGCCTTCAGGCCACCCAGGTCGCGGCGCAGCACGCGCAGCGGCGGCACGCGAGCCAGTTGCAGCACAGGGGCCAGGCCGAACCCTAACAGCAGGGTCAAGCCCACACCCAGGCCATACAGCGCCGGTTGCCAGCCGGGCGGCGGCAGGGCCGTGTCCATGAATGAACGCAACAGCGCCACAAAGCCCAGGTGCACCAGGCCGCCCGCCAGCACGCCGGCCAGGCTGGCCAGCACGCCCAGGGCGACGAATTCCAGCGTGTAGGCCCAGGCGATGCGCGCTTGCGACAAGCCCAGCACGCGCAGCATGGCGCAGTCGTTGAGGTGCGCTTGGGCGAAATCGCGCGCCGCGATGCCCACTGCCACCG
The DNA here is from genome assembly GCA_043766725.1 of Burkholderiales bacterium. Lineage (GTDB taxonomy): Bacteria > Pseudomonadota > Gammaproteobacteria > Burkholderiales > Burkholderiaceae_C > Rubrivivax. The sequence goes on from JAYUHT010000539.1 coordinate 6,426, forward strand.
CCGCCAGCAGTGCCGAGAGCAAGGCCACCAGGTTGAGAAACGATTTCGCGCGGTCCAGCGTCTGGCGCATTTCGGGCCGGCCGGCTTCAAACGATTCGAGCCGCAGGCCGCGTGGCGCCTCGGCCTTGATGCTCTGCTCGGCCCATTGCGTGAACGCGCTCACGGCGCTGTCGCGCCCCGGCGGGGCGGCCACGGCCAGGCGGTACGTCACGCGGCTGGCGGGTTGGATCAGCGCGGTGGCAACCAGGTCGGCCTCGTTGAGCATGACGCGCGGTGAAAACGCCATGAAGCCGGCGCCGCGGTCGGGCTCGATGATGATGATCTGCGCAATGCGCAAGGCCGCGTCGCCGAGCAGCAGGTCGTCGCCCACTTGCAGGCCCAGGGTGCTGAGCAAGGCCGGGTCGACCCACACCGTGCCGGGCTGCGGCGCGGCCGTCACGCTCACCTCCGGCGCTGCCGCGCCCGCCTTCAGGCGCAAGCTGCCGCGCAGCGGGTAGGCGCTGCTCACGGCTTTGACCGACACCAGGCGCGCCGCCCCGCCGCGCTCGTCGCGCGCGCGGCCCATGCTCGGGAAGCTGGTCATGCGCGCGGCCAGCAGCCCCAGCTCGGCGGCCTTGGCCGCAAAGGCGGGCGGCGCGAGTTGGTCGCTGGCGACGATGGCGTCGCCGCCCAGCAGTTGCCGCGCGTCGCGCGCCAAGGCGGCGTTCAGGCGGTCAGCAAAGAAGCCCACCGCGGTGAGCGCGGCCACGGCCAGCATCACCGCCAGGGCCAGCAGGCGCAACTGGCCGGCAAAAGCGTCGCGCCGCATCTGGCGCCAGGCCAGGGCCCAGACAGACGGCGCCAAAGGCGCGAAGCGGTGGTCAGCAGCATGGGCCATAGGAGCGTGACCTTAACGCACCGCAGCGCGGCAGCGCGCGCGGCGCAACAATGCCCTGCTGCCTCACTGAAATGATCACCCCATGAACACCCTGCCCGCGCTCTACATCTCCCATGGTTCACCGATGACGGCACTGGAGCCGCGCGAAGCCGGCGCCTTCATGCAACGCCTGGGCCCGGCCATCGACCGCACGTTCGGCCGCCCCAAGGCTGTGCTGGCGATTTCAGCCCACAGCCTGATGCGCGAGCCCGTGCTGCTGGGCGCTGCGCAGCACCAGGCGGTGTACGACTTCGGCGGCTTCGATGAGCGCCTGTACCAGATGCGCTATGACTCGCCGGGCGCGCCCGCGTTGGCGCAACGGGTACAACGTTTGATTCAAGCCGCCGGCCTGCCGGCGCATGTGGCGGATCAGGGCGGGCTGGATCATGGCATCTGGACGGTGCTGAAGTTCGCTTACCCGGATGCCGATGTGCCCGTGCTGCCGCTGGCCTGGGTGCCCAACTGGGCACCACAAAGGCAGTTCGAACTGGGCGCGGCATTGGCGGCGTTGGCCGCCGAAGGCGTGCTGGTGCTGGGCAGCGGCAGCATCACGCACAACTTGCGGCGCGTGTTTGCCGACGGGCTGAACAGCGGCGTCGACCGGCCCGAGATCCCGCAAAGTGCGGCCTTCCGGCAGTGGCTGCTGGAACGCAGCACGGCGCGCGACTGGGACGCCCTGCTCGCCTACCGCAGCCTGGCACCATACGCGGTGGACATGCACCCCACCGACGAGCACCTGCTGCCCTGGTACGTGGCGGCCGGCGCCGGCGGGCGCGAGGCGGCGCCGCTGCGCCTGCACGACAGCATCACCTACGGCTGCCTGGGCATGGATGCCTATGCCTTCGGGCCGCAGGCGGCGGCCATGTTGGCGGCGGTGCAGTAACGGTTCAGATTACCGGCTCGTGGGTACAGTACCCACGACGCCGGGCACGAAGTAATCCATCTTCGCCAACGCTTCATCGCTCATCACGCCGCCGCTCAGGCGTTCGCGGCCATCGCGGTCTTCGATGCGGCCCGAGAACGGGTGAAAGCGCCCGGCGCGGATCTGCTCTTCACGTTCACGCACCTTGGCCGCAGCGGCCGCGGGCAGGTCGGCGCTCAGGGGCGCCAGGGCGATGAAGCCATCCTTCATGCCGCCCCACACTGGGCGCGGCGCCCAGGTGCCGGCCAACACCGCGCGCGCCACGCCGGTGTAGTACGGCCCCCATTGGTGCAGCACCGAGGTGAGCTGCGCGCGCGGTGCGAATTTGCGCATGTCGCTCTGGTAGGCCACCAGTTTCACACCGCGCTCTTCGGCTACCTGGGGTACGGCGGGCGAGCCGGAATGGTTGGTCAACACGTCAGCCCCCTGGTTGACGAGCGTGAGCGCGGCTTCGCGTTCGCGCGCCGGGTCGAACCAGCTGTTCAGCCACAGCACCCGCACTTCGGCCTTCGGGTTCACTTCAAGCATGCCGCGCGCAAAGGCGTTGATGCCCTGGATCACCTCGGGCAGCGGGAACCCGGCCACGTAGCCCGCCACGCCGCTCTTGCTGGCCGCACCCGCCGCCAGGCCAGCCGCAGCGGCGTCGCCGGTTACGTGGCGGGCTTCCCGGTGCCCGAGGTGGTGCAGGGCAT